>JBFZEZ010000247.1:0-6412 GCA_041306585.1 Spirochaetota bacterium
GCGATGATTTTTCAGGAGCCCATGACCTCCCTGAACCCGGTTTTCACGATAGGATACCAGATTATAGAAAATATAAACGCTCACATGAAAATGTCGCATAACGATTCAAAGTCGTATGCGGTCGAAATGCTCCGGAAGGTCGGGATCCCCGACGCGGTGAATCGGTTAGATGCTTATCCCCACGAATTTTCAGGGGGGATGCGCCAGAGGGCGATGATGGCCATGGCCCTCTCCGCCAATCCTTCGATGCTGATCGCCGATGAACCCACGACCGCCCTCGATGTGACAATCCAGGCCCAGATACTCGACCTTATCGTGAATATCCAGAAAGAAAAGAACATGGCCATGCTTCTGATCACCCATGATCTGGGCATAGTCGCGAACATTGCCGATGATATCGCCATCATGTATGCCGGCGAAATAGTTGAATACGGCACGACTGTCGAGATTTTCAAAAAGCCTCTGCATCCCTATACCCGCGGGCTTTTCGACGCGATCCCGAAAATCGGGAAGAGCGGGAAAAAGCTTTCAACGATACCGGGTGTTGTCCCCTCCCTTGCAGCTGAACCTGCCGGCTGCGTGTTTCACCCCCGCTGTCCGATCGGAACAGCTGAATGCATTGAAGCCCCGGTGTCACTCGAATCAGTCGGAAAAACCCACCGGGTCCGGTGCATTAGATGCGGCCGATAAGGGTCTTTTGTCAAAGGGTATAGGTCCTGTGAAGGTTTTTATACGACAGCGCTTCCAGGATATGTTTTTTTTCAATGTGGTCCGATGCCTCAAGATCGGCAATGGTCCTCCCTACTTTCAGAATTTTGAAAAAAGATCGTGCTGAAAGATTCAGCCTTTTTATTGCGTTTTCGAGGATTTCTTCCGAATCTTTGGAAATTCTACAGAATGCTTTCAACTCCCGTGAGCGCAGCCTCGAATTGTAGCGGATAGGGGACCCTTTAAGCCGACTCGACTGTATCTCACGTGCCCTGCTCACCCGGTCCCTGATCGCTTCGGATGTTTCATAGAGTGCTTCACCCAGCAGGTCCTTGTAGGGAACGCGGTTCACCGGGACTTCAATATCAATTCTGTCCAGTATTGGGCCTGCTATTTTTTGAAAATATGCTTTTACCTTGTTCGGGGAGCAGGTGCAGTCTATATCGTCATCAAACAGGTACCCGCACTGGCACGGATTGCTGGCGGCGACCAGCATGAAATCCGCAGGGAACACAAGGGAGCCTGATGCCCGGGAAATGGTGATTTCATAATTTTCCAGGGGCTGGCGCAGGGCCTGGATGACATTGTTTTTGAATTCCACGAATTCATCGAGAAACAGTATTCCGTTATGCGATAGTGAAATTTCACCTATCGAAGGGACCACCCCGCCGCCGACAATTGCCGCATCTGAGGCTGTGTGATGGGGTGACCTGAACGGCGCCCGGGTCATGAGCCCCTCTCCAGCGCTGAGTTTTCCACCGGCAGAATGGATCATGGTTGCCTCGATTGCCTGCTCAGGCGTTAGTTCCGGTAGAATGCCGGGGATCCTTTTTGCAAGCATGGTTTTTCCCGAACCGGGGGGGCCGTAAAGGAGGATATTGTGATGTCCTGCGGCGGCAATCTCGATCGCCCTTTTTGCGCTTTCCTGCCCTTTAACATCAGCAAAATCCAGTTCATACTTTTTGCCGGGGGATGGTGCCACTGCTGCTGCCTCTTTGAATGGGGGCTGTTTATTATCCAGTGCGTTCAGGGCTTCACTGATATTTTTAACGGGGAAGACATTGACTTCCTTAATGGCCGCGCCTTCGTACCTGTTCTCGTAAGGGATAATGATGGAATTGAAACCGCGTTTGTAAAGGGCAATGACCATTGATATGATCCCCTTTACCGGCTTGATTCTTCCGTCGAGGGAAAGCTCCCCGACCATCGGGAATGTCCGCGGATCGATTGCGGCCTGCCCGGTTGCATGAAGAATCGATATCGCTATCGGGAGGTCAAAATTCGGGCCCTGTTTTTTAAAAGAGGCGGGGGCGAGGTTGACCACAAAATTCCTCGGCGGAAATTCAAAACCGGTGTTTTCAATGGCGGAACGGATCCTGTCTTTTGATTCCTTGATGGTTGAATCGGGGAGACCGACGAGGGTGAAATTGGGGAGCCCCCTTAAAATATCAACTTCAATTTCAACGACCTGGGCTTCGATACCGTGCAGGCCGAGTGAGATAGCGCTGGAAAGCATTGCGGTCCTCCTGTGTGCACGAGTGTGATGTATGTGCATACACAATGTGTGCTTATATTAATACGTATTCGTGACATGATTTATAAAAATTTTTTGAATAAAATTTTAGATAAGAGAAAAAAAATGATTTTTTATATCTTTTATCAAACGATACAGGTACCCGCCTGTGCGGAAATGACACGAGTGGTGTTAACTAATGCCGTACGCATGCAGTAAGAATAATAATATAATTGACATTCAAACCTAGTTCTACGTATGAAAGGATATTCCGATAGTTTCAAAAAAACCAATGATAACAATAGGCACACTGAAAATAGACAATCCCCTCTCGCTTGCGCCGATAGCAGGGTTTACCGATTCGCCCTATCGCACCATCGCGCGGCGTCATGGCGCAGGGCTCGTGGTAACCGAACTCATCAGCGCAGAGGGCATTGTGCGAAAGAACCCTACAACGCTTAAAATGATATCTTTTAGAGATGCAGAGCGGCCTATCGGTGTTCAGCTGTTCGGTAAAGACCCGTCAGTAATGGGGGATGCTGCAGGGTTCGTTGCTGAAAAGCACAGCCCCGATTTTATCGATATCAACCTCGGGTGCCCGGCGCGGAAGGTGTGCGGTTCAGGTTCCGGCGCCGCATTGCTCCAGTCTCCTGAAAAAATATTCTCAATTGCACGAAGCATGGTGGGCGCTGCCTCTATCCCGGTGACTGCTAAAATCAGGCTAGGGCTGACAGCCCAGAATATGACCTGCTTTGAAACAATTGATGCACTGACTGAGGCTGGCGTCAGCCTTGTGTTCGTTCATGGACGGACCCGCGAGCAGATGTACTCCGGGAGTGCGGATTGGAGTATAATAGCAGATATCGTCAGACGGTCCAAAATCCCCATTGTCGGAAACGGGGATGTGTTGAGCCGTGATCAGGCCCTCTCGCTCCTTGAAGAGACACAATGCGCCGGTATTATGATTGGCAGGGGAGCGATCGGCAATCCGTGGATATTTTCAGGAGAAGTCCCTTCGCGGGAAGAACTGCGCACTCAGATACGTGAACATCTTGCCGGGATGATCGATTATTATGGTGATTACGGGATCATACTTTTCAGGAAACATATTGTCCGCTATATACATGGGATACACAACGCAGCCCGCATGCGCGAGGCATTGTTGGCGGCGCAAACAGTAGAGGAGATAGAGGAGATCCTGGGGGGCCTGCAGTAGAGACGCAAAATCTTGCGTCTCTACAATAATAACGAAAAATTTGATTTACGTCAGAATCATCCGCCGCCATAATCATTCATTCAATAAAAACCTTGACTATAAAGAGGCCTCAATTTTTAATGCATCTGGCACCAGCGCAGTGCTATTTTAGGCATCAAGGCAAGGAGAATGTCCATGAAATCCTGTTCAATCCCGGAAGTAATTGAAGAAATACGCAACGGCAGGATGATTATCCTCGTTGATAACGAAGACCGAGAAAATGAGGGTGATCTGGTTATAGCTGCTGAAAAATGCACACCCGAGATCATCAATTTTATGGCTATGCATGGACGCGGGCTCATATGTTCCCCCATAACCCAGGAAAGGGCGGCTCAACTCGGCCTCGACCTCATGGTCAAGAATAATAGTGATAAATTCGGTACAGCCTTTACTGTATCGGTTGACGCCGAGGATGGAACAACCACGGGTATATCCGCTTCTGACCGTGCCAGGACCGTCCAGGTTTTACTCGATGATAAAACGCAACCGGATGACCTGAGACGTCCCGGTCATATATTCCCGCTTGCCGCGCGCAAGGGGGGGGTATTGGTACGTGCCGGTCATTCAGAAGGGGCTGTCGACCTCGCCCGGCTTGCCGGGATGAAACCGGCCGGAGTTATCTGCGAAATATTGAATGATAACGGCAGCATGGCGCGCAGGCCGGATCTCGATAAATTTGCCGACCTGCATAATTTGAAAATCGCCACCATATCAGATCTCATAAAATTCCGGCAACACAAGGAGCGGCTGGTTAAGAGGGTCGCTTCAGCCCAGCTTCCGACCCATTTCGGCGATTTCACAATTATCGCGTATGAAACAGAAGTCGGGGATGTCACTCACATCGCACTTATCAAGGGAAACGTTGAAGGGAAGGAAAACGTACTTGTCCGCGTCCACTCTGAATGTCTCACCGGGGACGTATTCGGTTCATGCCGCTGCGATTGCGGGTCACAACTCAACAGCGCAATGGCGCAGATTGAAAAAGAGGAGGTAGGGGTCATCCTCTACATGCGTCAGGAAGGGCGCGGGATCGGGCTCGGCAATAAAATTAAGGCCTACCACCTCCAGGACCACGGCATCGATACCGTTGAGGCGAACATCGCCCTCGGTTTTCCTGCCGACCTCAGGGATTACGGTATCGGCGCACAGATGCTTGTCGATCTTGGCCTTCATAAGATACGGCTCCTGACCAACAATCCGAAGAAAGTCATCGGACTTGAAGGATACGGGCTCGAAATTGTGGAGCGCGTTTCACTGGAGATACAGCCGCGTGAGGAAAATATTCATTATCTGACGACCAAGAGGGATAAAATGGGGCACCTTATTCTCGATGAACAGAAGAAGGTAATTGCGAATGAATGAAAAACCAGCAACAATCATAGTCGTCGATGATGAAGAGATAATACGTTTTACTCTTCAGAAGAAATTATCCAGACTCGGATACAATGTCATATCCCTCGAAAAAGCCGAGGACGTTCTTTATATTCAGAAAAACGGCGAGCACATTGATCTGATCATTACCGACATCAAGCTCCGCAAAATGGACGGTATCGAACTTCTCCGCAGGATCAACGGCCAGGATGAGCCAATCCCGGTCCTCATAATTTCAGGGCACGGGAACGTCGAGGACGCGATCAAGGCGCTGCGGTATGGTGCGAGCGATTTCATCCGTAAACCGTTCGATATAAATGACGTGGCCTCGTCAGTCCGTTCAATACTGCGGAGGAAGCATGAAAAAATGCTGACAGAAGGCTTCGCGCGTTTCATGGAATATGAGAAAAGCATTTGCGTCGTGCCGAACGATACGACAGTTAGCAATGCATTGTCATATCATCTCACAAAGAACCTCGTCTCGTCGGGGATGTTTAACGCGACCACTGCCGAAAATGTCACCCTCGCCCTTCATGAAACCCTTTCGAATGCCATGTTTCACGGTAACCTCGGTATTCCATCCCTTATTCGTGAAAACTCCGGAATTAAGGGTTTCAATGAGGAAATAGAAAAGCGCAAAAACGAGGAAAAATATAAAAATCGTCATGTAACTGTCACCTATGAATTGACAAAAGATTATGTCGAATATATTATTGAAGATCAGGGTGATGGGTTTGACTACCGTTCCCTCCCTGATCCCCGCGACCCGGAAAATTTTTTCAAGAATAGCGGACGCGGATTGCTCATTATCCGCATCCATATGGACGAGGTTGAATGGAACGACCGCGGTAACGTGATCAAATTGCGGAAATACAAGGTGGACAGAAATGACTCTTAGGAGGACCGAGTGTATACAATAAAATGGAATGGAGATACTGTATCGATACTTGACCAGCGCCTGCTGCCAATGCGTGAAGTATACAGCAGCTATGCCCACTATGCGGGTGTCGCGAATTCGATCAAGGACATGGAAATCAGGGGCGCCCCTGCAATCGGGGTTGCTGCCGCAATGGGGATCGCCCTTGCAGCGAAAAATATTCATGCTTCCAATATTGCGGAATATAAAGAAGAACTGAACAGGGCTTGTTCGATATTTGCCGCCTCACGCCCGACTGCCGTGAACCTGTTCTGGGCAATCAATAAAATGAAGGCAGTTTTCGAAAAACTGAATGATATACCTGAAATAAAGGAACGCCTTGAAAAAGAGGCGATTCGTATATACGAAGAGGACATACAGATCAACAGGACAATAGGGAAAAACGGGAGCAAATACATCTCCGACGGCGATGTGGTGATGACCCACTGCAACGCCGGCGCACTGGCAACGGCAGGGTACGGTACGGCGCTTGGCGTTATACGGGCCGCGGTTGAAGAAGGAAAAAAAATACACGTATATGCCTGTGAAACACGGCCGTACCTGCAGGGGGCCCGCCTGACGGCGTGGGAACTTTCCAGGGACAATATCCCGGTCACCGTTATCACCGACAACATGGCCGGCTATTTCA
>JBFZEZ010000248.1:0-2617 GCA_041306585.1 Spirochaetota bacterium
ATACCGTACAGCATCTTGATTTTTTTGTCGAAGAACAGCAGGTCGATTGAATTCTTCTCTTCAATTTTTTTACTAAAAAACAAAACATAATTATTGCCAAGGATGCTCAGGTATCTTTTCTTTTCGTAATTATCGCTTGCAGTAAAATATGTCGCAACGTTTTTCACCATGTTCTTGAGCCACAAGAATTCCCTGCTCCCCCTAAACGGGGACGAGGAAACCACGTTTACCGAACTGTCAGGGGCAAGCCGAGTCATCAGGCACCCGGTCAGTATTTTGTTCAGGATGCGTCCGATATCTATTTCATTCTTGTATACTTCAAACCTGGTCTCCCCCCAGCTGTTATGATACAAAAAAATGATCTCTTCAATTTTTTGCGCGTACTTGGCATGGGGGTTGATAATAATATAACTCGTGAGAGGGAACGGATCACGCAAAAAGTAGTGATCGAAGAGTTTGACCTTTTTAAATGTAAACCTTGTGGAGAGCTCCATGATCAGCTCCCGCAAAAAATTAGGTTCAATGGAATGCAGACCCGTTTCAATCTCCAGCCGCGTAAAATCCTTGAGAAACAAACCGTTAAGACTTACCCACACCATGAGTCCGAAGAGGTTCTTGTGCTTATAAATGATGATCTGTTGAGGGCGGTCTTTCACTATGAGTCTTTTCGAGAGGATCCAAAAATCGTTTCCGCTCTTCTCACGCACGTACTCAATTTTTAAAAGCTTTTCAGCGGGAAAGGTCTTGAAGCTCAATGTATTGTCGATCTTGTTCTCTTCGATGAGAAAATGGGAATAAATTTTCCGGGTGATCCCCTTCAGCTCCTGTTCGGAAAAACGGAATGCTACCTTGTTAGCCTCGATCCGGCTCATTATTCTTTTATAACCGGAGAGAACGAATTTCTTCGTTGCATTGAGAAGAGTGTTTACCGGCTCAACCCCCCAATTCTGAAATTCATCCATCTGCCTGATTTCACCATGCGACCAATTCCACTTTTTCACATATTCAAGCATAATGAGGGTCTTCGTCGTATGCTCTCCGGCCCCCGCCGGGGTCTGCTGGGAAAGCTTGGGTTCCACTTTTATATAGAATGACTTTTTGAGCAGGTCAAGGATCTCCCCTCCATCACCATGCGCGCTGTAATACTCAAACACATTATCAAACATGATGATGTATGCATCCATGTCGACAACATCTATCCGGCCTTCCTGCATGTTTTTTTTAATCATCGAGCTTATGAAAGGAGAATCACCGACATGCCCCAGGTAGCGTTCGATAAGTCCGAGCTTAATGATCGATTTAAACGGGCTCCCCAGGGACTTGAGCAGCTGAAAGAGGGCAGATACCAGGAACTCCTCCTCTTTTATTTTAAATAGGTTCCCAAGATCAATAAAGTCATCCATTAGATTTCCTGAAAGTGCGGCTTCGAGCCAGCGCATATATGTCTCATCGTCGCAATCGCTCGGCACCACCCACCAGAAAGGGATTTTTCCTGCGATGACAATTGAACTCCGAAAAAATTCCTCTTTGAGAAGTTCCCCCATGGACCTGCCGGCCATTGCCCCATGGTCATCGGCAAAAATATTCTTCTTCACACCGCTGATCTCATTAAGATAGAAATGCACCTCAACCTTAAACTTTTCAAATATCCAATCTTCCAGCGCTGAGCATTTCGACAGGAACTGTGCCAGGGCTGCCGCATCACAATCTTCTCCATGATAACAAATCCAAAAATCCAGATCGGATTGGGACGTATAGGCCAGTGTTCCAACGCTGCCCATGAGCGCCAGCATCTGAATAAATGGTTTTTGTTTAGTCGCGGAGGATGGGCGGGCAGTAGTGAATAGGGTATGCATCAATCCTGTCGCCTTACCGATTTGAGAATATCCGGAAATACCGGATGGCATCGTTTCTGCATATATACCGGGGTAATCCGGATTATTGACATGAAGCAGGTATGGAATTATTTCAATCAATCCGTTAATATGTTCCGCAATATCATAAGCATGAAGATTGCGTATTTTAATCTCATTAAAACGTAAGAATTTTTCCTTATTGGATTTGATGGAATTAATTATTGATGAAGGATCTTTTCTTTCCATTGCGATGCAACCAACCAGATAATGTTCAGTGGATATCCTGCCAACCGTAATTTTTCTAAACAAACAAAGGTTTTTCCCAGGTTTTATTAGTATCCATAAAAAAAACCTCATGTCAATTAGATTTTCTGAATTGTTGGGGATATAGCGCATCCGATAAAATTTATTATTGACAAACATGCATTCACAGTTATAATTTATGCACCTTCAAAGTGCTCATTGGAAAAAATATTTTTCACTATGTTTTGTTTCATGACCGCATGAATTATAATTATTTTGTGATGGAATCATATCCACCGAAGAGCCCCTTAATTCCCCCTCCGGGGGTTTCGGGGGCTCTTCGTGAGAATTGATTCAATTTCACACGGTCAAGTCACTAGATAAAATCAGACTGGTTACAACAATGCAGTCCTTAAAAAAATCTTGATTGGAGATTTTATGGAAACGATAATCTTGATCATCCTCGGGATCATTGCAGGGACCCTGAGCGGCATCTTGGGCATCGGCGGGGGCATTAT
>JBFZEZ010000249.1:0-8434 GCA_041306585.1 Spirochaetota bacterium
GCTGTCATTATATGTACGTTGTGGACAGGGAATGCCCACAACGCATCATGCACACGGGTAGTGAAAATCAAATATACTTACACAAAATAAACAAAGAGAATTATTTATTCCCCGTGCAGCAGCAGTCGCAATCGCACGACTTCTCAGTACAGGTGAATATTTTAAATGGTACATACACCGGGCAGTAGCGCGTAAAAGCAGACCTGAGCATAAGAAGCCCAAGAACAAGCAGAACGAGCAATCCCCAGAATCCTGGCTGTAAAATGATAATATTCAGGAGCAGCGATAACCCCACCAGGAAACGGATAAAGCTGTCTGCATTGCCAACATTTTTAATCATAACGATATCCTTGTAAAAATTATTAAATAATTCATTCCCCGGAAAGGGGGACGCATATTCCATAATGCGTTATAATTTATTTTCTGAAATCATAATTAATGTGCAAGAAAAATTTTTCTAATTGACGATATTTTTTTTAATTTCTTACTATATAGAATCAATTATACGAGGAATTACTATGGCACGCATTTTATCGGGTATCCAGCCTTCCGGCACACTCCACATCGGGAACTATTTCGGCATGATGAAAAAGATGATCGAATCGCAGGATAATAACGAATTATTCTGTTTCATCGTCAACTATCATGCCATGACGACAATCCATGAAAAAAAACCACTTGCCGACAACACTATCGAGGCGGCCATCGATTTTCTTGCGCTTGGCCTGGATCCCGATAAAACGCATTTCTGGGTGCAGGGAGATATTCCCGAGGTAACTGAGCTTGCGTGGATCCTCTCATGTCATACTTCCTTTGGACTGCTCGAACGAAGCCACAGCTATAAAGACAAAATCGCCAAGGGGATTGTGCCGAGCGCGGGACTTTTCTTCTACCCGGTGCTCATGGCTGCCGATATCCTCATGTTCAACGCAGAAGTGATTCCGGTCGGCAAGGACCAGAAACAGCACGTGGAGATCACCCGCGACATAGCCGAGCGTTTTAACAGCGCATACGGCGAGGTCCTTACCATCCCCGAGCCCTTAATCTCCGAAGAGATTGCCGTCATACCAGGTGTCGACGGACAAAAAATGAGCAAGAGCTACGGCAACACCATCAATATGTTCGAAGACGAAAAATCCATGAAAAAGAAAATCATGCGCATGGTGACCGATTCAACCCCGGTTGAAGCCCCGAAAAACACTGAAACCTGCAGCCTCTTTGCGCTCTACAAGCTTGTCGCGGATACGCAGGCGATCGAAACAATGCGTGAAAAATATAATAAAGGCGGCACCGGCTACGGCGATGTAAAAAAAGAACTGGCAGAACTCATGCTGGAATATTTCAGACCGTTCAGGGAAAAACGCTCGATGTTCGAAAAAGACCGCGGTGAAGTTGTAAATATATTAAAAAAAGGCGCCGAAAAAACGCGGGAAATCGCAAAACAAAATCTCGATGCAATCCGAAATGCAGTCGGGCTCAACTATTAAACAGGATTAAGAGGATTAAGAAGATTAACAGGATTAAGAAATGATTTATGGAATTTATCTTTCCAAACAATCCCGTCCATCCCCTTAATCCTCTTAATCCTGTCCATCCTGTTTATCCCTCTTAATCCTGTCCATCCTGTTAATCATGTAATCTTGTTAACGCGTAATAAAGTCCTGTATATGTTCAGGTAATGGTACTTCAAAATTTATTTCCTGTTTTGTCAACGGGTGTACAAACCCCAGCTTCGTTGACGCCAACAGCAGATACGGCACACGGTACTTCTCCCACTTCTTTGAATAAATGGGATCACCCACAATCGGGTTCCCTGCTGATGAAAGATGCACCCGGATCTGGTGGGTCCTGCCGGTGTGAAGTTTTATTTCGAGAAGAGAATATACATCGTGCCCTGTGTTCCATACTTTCTGCACGGTGTATTCAGTGATAGCTTCCCTCCCCTTCTCGTCGATCACCATTTTATGACGGTACTTCGGATGCCGCGCAATAGGCTGTTTGATGACCTCATGACCCAACCGCGTTTTCCCGACAACGACCGCTGTATACACCTTCCTGATCTGCCGCGAAGAAAAAAGTTCAACAAGGTGTTTATGTGCCTCGTCATTCTTGGCCACCACCATGAGCCCTGAAGTGTCCTTATCAAGACGGTGCACGATCCCCGGGCGTATGACCCCGCCGATCGATGAGAGGTTCTTGAGATGAAACAGGAGCCCGTTCACAAGGGTGCGGTCCCAGTTCCCCGGGCCGGGATGAACAACCAGCCCTGGTTGTTTATTGATTACAGCGATGGAATCATCTTCATATATAATTTCGAGGGGAATGTCCTGGGGGACAACGGCAAGGACCTCCGGTTCAGGGATTTCCAGGGTTATTTCGTCATCGGTCTTGATCTTGTAATTGGCCCTGATCGGTTCGTTATTGACGCGGATGCTGCCGGATTTGATGAGCTTCTGGATATAGCTCCGCGAGAGGTCCATTTCAAGTGAACCGGCGAGAAAACGGTCCACACGGTCGAGGTGGTATTCTTCAGGGACTGTTATTGATATTATTTCTTCTGACATATTGATGTATTATGGTGCAAGTATACTTTTATACGCATTATTTGCAAATGTTTTTATGCAAAATAATAGTTATTACCCAAAAACCGCTGGAATGCAAAAAATGAACCATTATACTCTAAAATAGAATAAAAAATATAAACTAATTGACAAAAAAGTGTATAAAATTATAATAGCCTCTATTCGAGAGGCGAAAAACAGGTCAGAAGAATTAGGAGGACTATTTTGAAAAACAACCCATCTAAAATTTTTGCTGTGAGTTTTCTTTTTTTCATTATGTTAGTTTTTACCAATTGCTTGATTAAGGAAGATTCAGAAAATTTGACCAATCTCAATGACAGAGGATCCGGTGCCCAACAAATAATCAATCCAGAACATGGATTATTGCCAGTTGGTTTTACACTCAAAAAGGGACAAATTATAAATACTTTCAATGGACAGTATAATTTACAGATGCAGGAAGACGGCAACCTTGTGTTATATCAAGGCATATATCCGAGATGGTCTTCTGGTACTGTCAACAGTGGGGCCTGTAGTTTCATTGCACAGGGAGATGGTAATTTAGTACTTTATAAAGAAAATGGTCAACCTGTCTGGGATTCCAGGACAACTGGTCGCCCTGGAGCTCGACTTGCATTGCAGGAAGACGGAAATTTGGTCCTTTATCATAGTGGATCTGCAATTTGGAGTACAGATACCCATGCGTCATCAAACTATAAAGATATTATTCCTGGAAAAGACTATTCCGGCAGCTCAAATGTTAACAATGCACGCATTATAACTAATCAATATCCAAGCGAAGATATTATTGTAATTGATTATGATGCTGTGAAAGACTTTGCTGCCGACCCCAGAGGAATTAATGATTCCACAGGAGCAATTCAAAAGGCACTGAACACGTGTTCTAATGAAGGGGGTGGAACAGTTTGGCTTCCTCGAGGTAGTTATAAAATTACAAAGACTATAAATGTTCCTGCATTCTGCACATTAAAAGGAGACTGGAATGATCCAGACAATGTCAATGGTTCAGGAGAATACGGCACGATTCTGATGGCCTATTTGCCAGAGGGCATAAATGGCCCAAATCTTCTTAAAGTTGGCGGAAGTGCCGGGGTTAACGGGTTGACGATATTTTACCCTGATCAAAATATGGGAGATCTTAAGCAGTATAATTATGCCATTGATATTCCAGGCATGGGTGTGAATTATATGATGAGTTCAGTAATCAATGTAACCCTGCTTAATGCATATCAAGGAATAAGTATAACTACCCGTGATTTAGGAAATAATCATTACGAAATTCATGAAATCAGCACTGTTAAAAATGTGAAGGGTACAGTCCTTTATCGGGGAATGACAGCATATAATGGTGCAGATGTAAGCGTCTGGCAGAATATACGTTTGTCCAATGAATATTGGGCTGATGCCGGGACAGAATTTAATGCTCCAGGTTTGAACAGTTTGAACTCCTGGACAAAATCTAATGGAAAAGGATTTGTACTTGGTGATGTTGAGTGGGACCAATTTTTAAATATAGAAATCAATTCTTACAACATCGGCATTCACATTGTACCTGGTCATCGCATCAAGTTTACCGGTTCCTTTGTGAATACACGGGTCAATGATTCAAACACAGGAATCCAGGCGGATGAACTTGATGAACGATGGGGAGTAGGGTTTGTTTCCTGTAAATTTGAAGGTACTAAATACTCTGCTGTTAATAATTCCAATGGTTATCTGAAATTCAATCATACAGACCTCTATGGACCAGTTGCCGGGACAGGACAAATTATTATAAAGAGAGATCCCACGGCTGTTCCTCCCGCTTTTCAGGAACCGCCAAAGATTAAAATCACCCGAGAGGTTTTATATAATGTGACAAAATCCCCTTTTAATGCAAAAAGAGTGGTCCCGAATAGTGAAGGTGTCATTCCACTTACAGATGCAACAGATGCAATTCAGCTTGCATTAAACTGTGCTGGTTCTGAAGGAGGAGGCGTTGTGTATTTTCCTCCAGGCTGGTACCGGGTGAATGGTACTTTAGTTGTTCCGCCAAATGTAGAAATGCGAGGTGCATCTTCTACCCCACATCGTGATCAAGGAGGAATGAGTAAAGGATCAGTGTTGTTTGTTCATAATGGGCATAATTATGGCAATAATGCACAACTTGCAGATTCAGCTCCGGCATGTATTACATTGAATGGAAATCGGTCAGGAGTTGTTGGCTTGAGGTTCTTTTATCCCAACAATAGACCTGATAAGGGCATTGTCCCTTATCCATTTGCAATCCGGGGAAAGGGGAGTGACCATTACATAAGAAATGTTAATTTCTCAAATGCATGGAATGGCATTGATTTCATGACCCATGTAAACGAGAACCATGTGATTGAACGTGTTGTGGGTACAGTATTCAACAGGGTTGTATTGGCAGCTGGAAATAAGAAGGGTTGGATCACCAACTTATTAACAAATGGGAATGCTGTAGTAAGAAACGGTTATAAGATTCATGGCTGGACAAAAGAGGATGAATTATTTAAAAAAGTAATTGATCCAGTGACCAGGGCAAACGAAATTCTTGTGGTAACAAACAATACTGGTGATGAATATATTGCAAACATATTTGGATATGGAGTAAGAACAGGTATCGAACACCAGGGTGGTCTGGCTAAAGTATTTAACATAGGCACAGACAACCTGGGAGATGGTTATACAATATATTCAAGTAATACAATGTATGTCCTGAATGCCATGAGGTATAATGGCAAAGGTACAACATATAGTACTAATGGTGCATGGATTGCCTTATATAATGATAATATTATACAATAATGCAGAATACACCACTTAAAAACATATACGAGCAAAACGTCCTGTTTTGCTCGTTTTTACTTGTAAATAAATTTACGCCATCAACCGCCCCCCAATAGATACATAACCGATTCCGCAACCGGAAAAAACGCCTGATTCAACTTAAATTCTTGACATGCAATTATTGACATCTACTGTATCGCTATCTTTTTCTGATGCAGCAACATATGAAACCATTCGAAATAGTATCATCCACACTAAAAATGAACAGTCATCTGTACGCGGCATATGTGTCGACCCTGTTCTATGTCGACATTCTTTTTATGCTGTTCTATCTGCTCATGATTTTCGGCAAGACCGCATCGATCGTGATCGGGGTGCTATCGTCAGTCCTGCTCGCGATGCACATCGTTCGCCTTTATTTTAAAAGAAATGCAAACAGGAAGGTTCAGCTTCTTGTGATCGACATTCATCTTGCCCTCGCGATCCCGTTCATTGTAAACACCATGGTCATCGGCAACGAATGGAGCATCCCCCTTACATTCATGGCGGTGATCAGTTTCATCACCATCCTTGTCGAAACCCCACTTCTTTTCATCCTTACTGACGAGGATGTAATGAAAATGTATTCGTAGAGACGCACAAATTGTGCGTCCCCACAGAACAAAAACGAACCTCACATATTCTCGGCAATCGCACGGCCGAACTCTGAGCATTTGAGAAGGGTCGCCCCCTGCATCTGCCGTTCGAGATCATACGTGACCCGCTTCTGGCTGATAGTTTTTTCAAGGCCTCTAATCACAAGGTCTGCGGCTTCTGTCCATCCAAGGAAGCGGAGCATCATCTCGCCGGAAAGAATAAGGGAACCGGGGTTGACTTTATCCTGATTCGCATACTTCGGCGCCGTGCCATGGGTGGCCTCGAATACTGCCTCGTTGTCGCCGATGTTGGCCCCCGGCGCTATACCGAGCCCCCCGACCTGTGCAGCAAGGGCGTCGGAGATGTAATCGCCGTTGAGGTTCGGGGTCACGATGACATCGTATTCATCAGGACGCAGCAGCACCTGCTGAAACATCGCATCCGCAATCCGGTCTTTGATGACGATTTTATCTGTCGGCTGTTTTCCGTTGTACTTCGCATAGAGGTCGTCCTCGGTGATAACGATATCGCTAAATTCCTGTTTTGCTACTTCATAGCCCCAGTCCTTGAACGACCCCTCGGTGTATTTCATGATGTTCCCCTTGTGAACCAGGGTCACGGTCTTACGCTTGTTTTTAATGGCGTATGCGATGCCGCTTCTCACGATGTTTTTTGTGTTCGTCACACTTATCGGTTTGATGCCGATCCCGGAGTCGTCAGGAATATTGGTTTTCATCTCATTATTCAGGAAACCGATTACTTTTTTCACTTCCGGGCTCCCCATTTGCCATTCAATTCCCGCATACAGGTCTTCCAGGTTTTCACGATATACGACCATGTTTACCTTTTCCGGTTCTTTTACCGGGCAAGGAACACCAGTGAAATATCGAACCGGCCGTATGCAGGCGAATAGCTTCATCTTATGCCTTAGAGCAACGTTAATGCTCCGGATCCCGCCCCCAACCGGAGTGGTCAAGGGCCCTTTAATCGCGACTTTATATTTCGAAATCTTCTCCAGGGTCTCGTTCGGGAGCCATTCCCCGGTTGTGTTGAATGCCTTCTCACCCGCGAGGATTTCCATCCATTCGATTTTCCGCTTTCCACTGTATGCCTTTTCAACTGCAGCATCGAGCACGACTTTCGTAGCCCGCCAGATATCAGGGCCGGTACCGTCCCCTTCGATAAAAAGTACCACCGGATTGTCCGGGGTCGTGATCACGCCTTTTTCGTATTTAATTATCTGTCCGCTCATATGTCCCTCTTTATAAAAAATAATTAATCATATATGAAACCGGATTCCCGTCCTATGCGCACATCCGGCAAACAGGAATCTTTTTTTAGGAAATATTTCCCAAGCTCAACATACACCATTAAGCAGTGACATTCAATATTGAGTCCTTGATTTTTGTCAAATATGTTTAATTAAATTCAAATCATAAATATGTAATTACCCGCGATTTTTTTTCTGAATAATTTAAATTTTCTACTATATTTTTTTCCAGTCATTCTTATAATTCGGAAAAGGGACTGATTTATGCGATTTTCAGGTATAGTCAACCATAGAATTTCAGTGGGTTCCCGTACCGGCCCAAGCTGCAAAAAAATTGATATCTGACTCGAAGGTGGTAATGTGGAATGAAATTGAAAGATTTTTTCAAACCAAGCTTTTTGGGTTACAAGCTCATGTTCCGTATTGTCTTCTTCAGCGCAGGGCTTGCCCTCATCGCCACCTTGATACAACTGTATATTGACTTCCGTTGGGACATTAAAACGGTACATTCCTCCCTGCAGCAGATCCAGGCCACACGCCTCGACAGTCTTGCTGCTAACATATGGGACATGAACAGTGATCAGATTAACACCAATCTACAAGAAATCACAAAACTTCCCGATATCGTGCGTGTGGAACTTACTGACAACTTGGGTGAATATTATGAATCAACCCGCGAACAACCCGGAAAATTGCATATCAAACGTGTTTATCCAATTTTTTTAAAAACCGATTCCCGGAAGAAAGTCGGAACATTAGTTGTATTTGCCAGCCTTGAGGGTGTCTATGAGCGTCTGGCCGGTAAGGCCCTGGTCATCCTTGCCGCCCAGACGGTTAAAACATTTTTTGTATCCTTCTTTATCCTCTTCATCACCCACACTATCATATTGCGCCGATTGGACAGCCTGGCCTTAATGGCCAGGTCTCTGGAAACAGATGATCAAATAAGCATGAAAGTTTCCAATCCGATGACGCCGAATAGTCCCGATGAACTGGACGATATCGCCACGGTACTGCAGGAGATGTGCTCCCTGACAAAGGAGCGAACAAAAAAATTAAGCGAGAGCGAAAAAAAGTACAAACTTCTGATCGAGGCAACAAACACCGGCTATGTTATCATAAATGGCGAAGGCATAGTGATCGACGCCAATCAGGA
>JBFZEZ010000250.1:0-9285 GCA_041306585.1 Spirochaetota bacterium
GCGTGTTTGTATGCTATACCGAGGTTATAGAGGGCGACATCGTCCTTTTCGCTGATGAGCAGCGCCTTTTTGTATGCTTCAATAGCCTCGTCATATTGCTGCGTATCGTCAAGTATATTGCCGATATTCAGCCATGCTATGCGGGCATTTTCGGTCCCCGGTTCGATCTGCGTGACCCGTTCATACGTTGAGAGGGCCTTGTCGAGCTCCTTCTTTTCATAATAGAGTTCGGCGATACGGGATAAAATTTTAACGTTTCGGGAGTTGGTGGTGAGGAGCTTGTTGTAGAGGTTCAGGCTCCTGTCGTAATCCCTCAGGGTGAGGTATGTTTCGCCGAGGTTTTCAAGCATTGTCGCATCCAATTCGCCCAGTTCTTCCGCTTTCACGAATTCCGAGAGGGCCTCATCCTTCTTGTTCTGGCGCATATACGCGATGCCGAGGTTGTAATGGTTGGTAGGGTCTCCCGGCTGAATGTCGGTGGCGAGCTTCAGATATTTTTCGGCGTCAGCAAAGTTTTTCCGATCGGTATAGATCGCCCCGAGCTTTGCATAGGCCTTATGAGCCACCTCGCCGATCCGGTCACTGGACCCTGCTTTCTTGAGATACTCGATCGCTGAAAATTCGTCTCCGGTTTTCATAAAGGCTGACGCTATGTTGTACAGGACCGGGGGATTTTCAGGGGAAATCTCCAGCGCTTTTTCATATTGCTTTATGGCTTTCTCATATGCAGACGTCTCGAAGTGGATATTGCCGATCAGGATGATCGTGTTGACGTCGTTTTTATTTATGTCGAGTGATTTTTCTGCCGCACTGATGGCCTGTTTGTAATTTTTTTTATGACGGTATGTGAGCGCCAGGTTCCTGTATATTTCGGCATTTTTGCCGTCATATGAAATCGCGCGGTTGTAGAATTCGACTGCGCGTTCGTATTCCTTGCGTTCGTCGCTGATCATGCCGAGATAGGTCAGTGCGATCGCCTTGTCCTTGTCGTTAGCATCCGATTCCACGACCTCGTTGAATTCGGCTATCGCGTCGTTGAAAAAACCTTTCGAGTAACTCTCCTTCCCGCGCAGGACATGGGGGTTCTCTGACCGCACCTCAATATTTTTATTCTCTTCTCCAATGGGAAGGGAGGGGTTCCATGGTGATGAGGGCATGAACGATCCAGGTTTTTTATAGAAGAATGTGATAACGATGAGTATGCCGGTGATGGCTATGGCTGCTATTGAAAAAACGATAAGGAGGTTTTTTTTAATGCTCCCGGGGAAAAATACCCTGCCGGTTTCCTGGGATTCGGCTTCGATCCCTCTGATCCGGTTTTTTTGAATATCCGGGTCTTTATCATCGAATCGATCGTCAAAATCACTGTTATCTGACATCACGGCTGTTCCACCCTCACGTCTTTAATCTCATCTTTAATTATCGGATTTCCGTATAGCATCGAGAAGTCCATTTATGAATTGTCCTGAATTTTCTCCGCCGTACAGTTTGCCGAGTTCGATTGCTTCGTTTATTGTGACAACCATCGGGATATCGTGAAGATTGAGCATTGCAAAGATCGACATTCGCAGTATTGATTTGTCAATGACGTCCAGCCTTTCGATCTTCCAGTTTTTCGAATGTTTCTCGATCAAGGTATCGATTTCAGGCATGCTTTCAATCGAGCCTCTGATCAGGGACCTGGTAAATTCCCGAATGTCATCACTGATATTTTTATCAACCCATTCAAGGGCCAGGAGCTCATCCAATGGCGTCTTAACGAGCTCATACATATAAAGTCCCTGGAGGGCATATTCTCTTGCTTTTCTTCTGTGACCCATTGCGATTATCGATTACAGCTGCTTAAAAAGATTGGCCATTTCGATTGCCGCCATGGCTGCGTCGAAACCTTTGTTGCCTGATTTAGTGCCGGCCCTTTCAATCGCCTGTTCAATCGAATCGGTGGTAAGAACCCCGAACACAACAGGGATGTTCGCAGAAAGGCCGATCTGGGCAACTCCCTTTGATACCTCGGAGGCAACATAGTCGAAATGCGGGGTTGCCCCTCGGATTACCGCGCCGAGACAAATGATCGCGTCGTATTTTTTTGATTCAACCGCTTTTTTGGTGACTGAAGGGATTTCGAATGATCCCGGTACCCAGATGAGCGAAATATCGTTGTCGCTGGCATTGTGGCGGAGCAGGCAATCTTCAGCGCCCCCGATAAGCTTGTTGGTGATAAATTCGTTAAAACGTGATGCAATTATCGCGACCTTCAGGCCAGTAGCGTCAATTTTCCCTTCAATTTTTTTCATAACAGCAATCCTTCCAGTTGGATAAAAATAATGTCAAATGTTTGACCTATAACAGTGAAAGCCCGATGGAATTCAAGCATAATTTATATAGAATACATTCAATTTTAGGCAATTCGTCAAGTCTTTTTTGCGAGAGGGGTGAGGGGGCTTCATCTTTAGTCGAAATACATTTGACATTATGTGGGAATAGTATTAAAATTTAAATAAATGCGTTGATTCATCAAATTAAACGGAGAGCCCCATGAGAAACCTTTTTTCAATAATCCTGATAATTCTCTCATCCATGAGCCTCGCCGCCGCACCCCAGAAAAAGGGTCCCACGTGTGTCGATGGTGACTGCATGAACGGCAAAGGAAAGCTCTTGTATGCGAGCGGTGCTTATTACATTGGTGAGTTTAAAGATGGGGTCCCAGAGGGAAAAGGCGAGCTCGCGTTCCCTGACGGTACAATCTACAAGGGTGATTTCAGGAAAGGGAAAAGTGACGGCAAGGGTTCCATGAAATGGAAAAATGGATCGTCATATGAAGGCGAATGGAAGGATGGTCAGCTGAACGGAGAGGGGAAGCTCATCTCTGAAACTGGCCAGATATTTATCGGTACATTCAAAGACGGCCAGCTCACCGGTAAAGGGAAGACGATTCTCAAGGATGGTTCTGTGATCACAGGCATGTTCGATAAAGGGATGCTGAATGGGAAAGGCGAAATGAAAAATCCAAACGGCATGTCATATGCAGGAGAATATAAGGAGAATGAACGGTGCGGGCAGGGGACCATGGTCATGCCCGACGGATCGAGATATACCGGTGAATGGAAAAACGACCAGCCGAACGGCTACGGAGAAATGACCGACCCCAAAGGGATTGTGAGCAAGGGGATGTGGAAATTCGGGGAATTGCTGGAGGATAAGGGGACTACGGCACAATAAAACCAGGTTTTTAAATAATTTTTTTGCGTTTTTTGAAAAAACATGCATTATAATTCAAAAATGCGTTCAGAGAATTGTCTTCAATAATTTTATAGCCGAAAATATCCACAAACCCGGCGAAACGGAAAAAACAGTAAAAATTGTATATTTTGTCTAAGACAAATTTGTCAGGATTAATTTTCTATTTTTTTTGGGGGGGTGACCATTTCAGTTTTATTTTACACCCCCGACATCAACCCAGTAACGGAAGGGCTTGAGGAATGGAGTCCTTCGCCCTTTTTTTTCAGGGGTGATAAACCTGTTTTTTATTCAATCGCAGGAATGCTCATCCCTTTATCTTCATTCTTCATGGTTTTCATTCTTTCATGTTCCTGCTTTCTTTTTTCGGCCCTCATCCTCGCTTCCCTGTATTCCTGTTCTTTCTGCAGGCGGGTCTTTTTCTCCTCTTCCCGGCGCTGATCTTCATTGAGCTTTTGCAGCTCCTCCTGCCTCTTCTTGTCTTCGTTTAGAATTTTTTTGATATCGGATATCTCGCTGTTTATCCCGGTACTTTTGAGCTCGAGGATGACTTCCTTATTGACCGTAGTGTCGACCTTTATTCCCTCATTTTCAACCTGGATCTGTTCAATCTGTTCGGTATCGAGTTTTTTAACCTCGATCTGTTTCGAGGCAATAACCTCATCGACCTTTTTTGTGTCAAGTACGACCATGTCGTTTTTCTCAACGACTTTCTCTACATCCTCGATCACCCGGCCTTCTTTTACCGGGTTGACCATGACCTTTCCGGCAAGGACGTCTATCTGGGATGACTTCTCGTCTGCTGTCACACGGACGCTTGTCCCCCTGATTGCCGCGACAGCTGTCGGGGTCTTGATTTTGAAATTATCGTCCCTGCCGAGTTTCGAGAGGCCGATGAACATTTTTCCCTGCTCGAGATCGAGCCTGACTTCTTTTCCGCCTTTGTCAGTTTTTTTGAAGAGGTGGGCGATGACGATCCTCGAATTTTCATTGATGCGGAGTACCCCGTTCGTGCCGCATTTGATGTCTGCAAGGGAATCCTTCCCGGTTGTGATCGACTGGTCCTTTTCTATGACCGCGCCGAGATCAGGGATGATCTCCCCTGTCTTTGTCTGCACCTTTACATCGCCGAAATATGATTGCAGTTGGAAATAGGTCGCTTCTTTACTTTTGCAGCCGCCGGCGGCAATGATAAAGCAGGTAATCGAGACGGCGGTAATAATCGGAAGAAAAAAAGTTCTGTAATTTTTGGTTTTCATGGTATGCACCCTTTTATCGAAATTTTGAAAATTCATATTTGACTTGGTCCTGGGCTATATGAGATGCTTAATCGGGTTGTATACTGTAATTATACATTTGATTTCTCAGCTTTTTTATGGGGAGAATGCAGATATGCGGTAAACCCTTCGAATGTATCGGTCTTCTTGAATATTTTCATCGCCCTCTGGCCTATGTTATTATAGACATCTTCGGTGATCATAATGCCGTGATTAATCCGGGCTTTTAATGCCATGTGGGCGCACAGGTTGAGCGCATCGCTCGTGATGTTTCCGATTTTATGATTATACTTCGTGTTCCCCGAAGCCAGTGCGATATCGGCGTCTATCTTGCCTTGAAGATTTTCAGTTGTGACGTTAAACAGGTTCATCTCTGCGATAATTTCAAGTGCGGTGACGATCGCCTGGAAATAAGTTTTACCTACGAATCCGAAAAAACAGCCGTTTGTTTTATTCAGGCTGAATGTATGGCCGTATTTAGCGGCTATATCTGAAAATTTTGTAATGTATTTTTCACAGAGAAAACGGAGGCGGTTTTCATCGATGGTGGCGCTCACTGATACGGGCACCCCGAGCTGAACATAGAGGAAAATTATAAAATATGAATTTCCTTCCTCGAGGGTGACCTCCTCGGTCGACACAATCCCGCGGGAGAGGCGGTTTCTCGTGACTTCCGATTTTTCAAGTGCCAGGGATTGGAGTATTTTTTTATTGAGTTTATTGAATTTCTGGTTCTCCAGCATTTCATTTTCATCTTTCATTGCCAAAGAAAGAACGGCACGGTCGAGGATGTCCTGGAAATAGCCGAGCTTGATGTTCCGTTTTGAGAGGTAATCGAAGGCACCGTTGCGCAGGCATTCCACTATCATTCTTTCCGAGCTTTCGCTCGATACAACTATGATCGGTATTCTTCGCGGCCGCAAGCCGTTCAGCAGATCGAATATGTCCATGTCATTGATGCGGATTTCTGTAATGACGATCGCCTGCGGTTTTTTCGGGTCATCAGCAGGTATGGGTTCGGCGACGGTTTCGCTTTTAATAATAACCGGTTCCGGATGTTGATCAGCAACAGATATTGAAGTCTCTTCAGGATCAACCGCAGTGCGTTTTCCATTTTCCATTTCTTCGGAGTACATGCTGTCTATGGATTCCTGCACGCGCGTGTCAGTGGAATCACCGTCAATCGTTTCAGCGTTTTCATCCACGGCTGTTTTTTTATTTTGCAGCGGTATCTGAATATGGGCATCCGGCGCCGCTTCGGCCTTTCTTTTTTTCAGGAGGACTTTTTCCGCTTGAGGCTTAATCTTATCGAGTTCAGCAAGAAGGTCCTTCCCTGAAAAAACAAAAATGATTTCCGCAGAAGGGTATCTCTTTTTGAAAAGATTCAGATAAAACTTGTTCAGTTCGGTATCGGTATCAAGAATGAATAATTTCATAGGCGTGTTATATCACCTGATATTGATAGATTTTAATATCGCCCCTTTCTTTTTTCAATGTAAGGTACCTGCGTATCTCCTGGCTGAGGTATTGATATACAACATTGGTAACGGCAATTGAATTCGGACTGGCATCGTGTTTTTCGACCTCCTCGGCAAGGGCGAGGTCGGTGCTCGTGATCTTGCTCGTGTCGCTTGAATATACAGCCGAGCCGTAATTAATGCCAATGCGCAGGCGGATGTCAGTATCCGGATTGAGTTCGTTTTCACAGAGGTTGAACACAGGGAGGTGCGACAGTATCGTTATCATCGCGAGCATGGAATTGCCTATCCCTGAATAATCATGAAATACAGCAAGCCCCCCGTCGCCGTGCCAGTACCAGATCCTACCGTTATGATTTTCAATATGTTTGTAGATGTAGCTCCGCAGGCGCGAATAGGTATTCTCCACGTCAACCCGCACGTTCGACTGTACGATTTGAGAGTTGCCTACAATGTCCACGCTTGCGAAGCAGAGCTGATATTCCTCTCCATCGCGCATGAACCCCCAGTCAGCCGACTGCTTCACCGCCTGGTCTCGCTTGAATCTTCGCATTACCTCATCGTAAATCCAGTTTTTTGCCCTCAGGTTGCGGATGATTTTTTCTTTGTTCGGTATCCTCACGCGCGATTCATAAAGGAAGTGCTCATCATTGGCGAAAAGCAGGCTGACCATGTCAACCAGCTGTTCTTCCTTTGAAAAATGCCTGAACAGGCAATCAAGTGCGATTTGGCGCGGTACGGGGATTTTCTTACTGAACCCGGTCAGCTGGTAAACGTCGAACCTGGGATCAAAATCCTGGGCAAAGCTGTTGAGGTGCTCGGCATCATACATCCTGATCAGGATGTCTTTGACTAATTTTCTTAGTTCATACATGCGTTTTTACCCAAATTGCGTTCTTTTTAGTCGAGAGCACCGGCCCCCATGGAATCCCCGGGCGTCGGTTTCCTTCGAGTGCAAACCATATTTTCGCAATAAGATTATGGGCACCTCTAAACATTTGAATTTTCCGAAATCCAAACATCGAAAATTCTAATGTTTACCGCTTTTGTGCCCACAAGCGAATATCCTAATATTAATTATTAGAGGTTCTTTATTATACATATCAAATTACAAGATTCAACATTTTTTTTTAATTTTTCAATTAATGACGAACGGCAGCAAATTAATTTTGTAGGTATCCCCATCCATTATTCATGAAGACCCCCCAACCCGAGGGGGCTTGATAAACATTTTATTTTTCGGGGTGTATTGACACATTTCTCATTTGTGAATACTTATAGCATTTAACGAATAATTTAAAACATTTCATGTCAGTCCCGCGCAGGCGGGAATGACAAAATAAGTCTTATTAAATCGTTAACCGCTATAATGATTTGAGTTAGGCGTTTTTTCCGGTTGGGGAATCGGGTACATATGTATTGAATGCAATGAAAATTTCGGGAGATAATGCGGCGCTGGTACGCATGCTGCGAAGCGCAGCGCCGCAATTATGTTTAATAACGCTCGCGGTCAACTTTCAGGGTATTCAAGACAGAACCGGTGTTTGAGACGACCGGCGTGAAGGGTGACAGGATCGTTGAATCGCTCAGGTCAATTTCGTTAATCGTCGGGTAATTGACCTGGAATGTAATGTCCTTTTCTATCCCAGGCTGAGCTACGGTATCCGGGATATGACCGTTCTGGTCGCAGCTAACCAGCAAGGCACGGGAATTGCCGCAAGTCCCGGCAAAAGCGAATCCTTTCCCTGTTTTTATTATTTTGCTCACTCCTGGACTTTGGATCCCGTATTTTTTCTGGGTAAGAATTTCACCATTGGCCGTCATCTTTACTATAATGACATCGGTCATATTCAGAGCTCCGCTGAAGGACTCGGAAACACCGGCAATGAGGTAATTCGCATCGTTGGTCCTGATGATGGAAACTGCGGATTCATCTGAAAACTTCAGATTTTCGGGATCGTATATTCCGCCGCCCAGTGTTTTTTCCCAGAGGACAGAACCATACAAATCAACAGCTACGATGAGCCAGTCTGAACTCCGGTTTTCGTTATATATGAGACAGCCGGCAAGAAGAAAACCGGTCTCCTTCCCCTTCGCGTCGGTCATTATTTGCACTGCGCTGAGGGTGGGTTTTAATCCGGGAACAGCATAAAACTTAGACCAGAGAACATCGCCATCGGCGCTCAGCCTTACCACGCCGTTATGTTTCTCATCTCCAGTATAGCATGTTGCGATGAACCCCTTGTCTGCAGTCTGTGCGATGGCATTGAATCCTCCCAGAGAGATGTTTTTTCCCCAGAGAACATTGCCATTCGCATTAATTTTAAGAAGTTTATTCCCTGCGATCATGTATGTGCCGTCTCCCGCAGGGATCATTTCATTTGCATAAAGACCTGATGCTTCGTTATTTGGTATTTCCGAAGCAGGCTTGTTGTATGGATGCGTCCCATACCCCTTGCTCCAGAGAAGTTTTCCGTCCTTGTCAGCCTTGAGCACCAGCATGTTCGAACTTCCATATGAGATGTTTCCCCAGGTCCTGAGTGATGAAAAGCCTGAGAAGATATAACCCCCATCGGAGGTCTGAAGTGCTGAATTAAGGAAATTGGTCTGACGGTACTCCCCAAGTTTTGTCCCACCGATAATTGAGAAGCCCTTTTCAACCCGACCCAGCGAATCGACTTTCAGGATGAGGGCATCATCCTCTTCAAATGTTCTGATAAAGCCAGACATGACGTAGCCGCCATCGCTGGTTTGTGATACTCCCCTCGATTCTGCGTAGTAATATTCTTTTTTAGCCGGGTTAATCCATCCCTTTGGGTAGGGGGATGTCTCTGCAAAATATGATTTTGCCCAGAAATCAGGATGTCCTTCCTCTGCAACCGGATTATCGCAGCTTATCAAAGCTGCCATCGCGATTAGTGACAGTGCAGCATATTTTTTAAATCTCACCATTTTTAATACCTCTATGTTTATTGTAGTGCTTTAATTTGCATTAAAGCGTCAATTACGGCATTAGAATCATGACTGGAAATTTGTCAATACAAAACTGTTTCGAATGTATACTTTTTTTGTAACAGGTCATTTATCGGGGGGAGAATTCAACTCACCCCCGCCTACTGGCGCGCCCCTCTCTTTGAAAAAGAGAGGGGCTCCTTATAAAGATAATCGGTGACTTTGAAATAATCTAAGCCAGCATGAATCCTCTGAAATTCCCCCTTCTATTGTAATCAAGAGAAGGGGGGCAGGGGGTTGAGTTCGAAAAGTTCGTCATGAAAAAAAGTTTATTATTACCC
>JBFZEZ010000251.1:0-3339 GCA_041306585.1 Spirochaetota bacterium
AATAATTAAGAAAAATAATTCGTCACTTAACAGTGAAGAAGGGAACAACAGAGGACAACTTACCCGAAAGGAATCTGATGACCTTTCCCAGATGCTTGACGGGGCCGAACTGTCGGCCGTTCCATTCAACTCCTCCCTGACGATTTACACGGATGGTGCATCAATGGGAAATCCGGGTAATTGCGGCATTGGAATAGTCATTTTCGATTCCGAAGACCGCCAGGTAGGCAAGGTTTCCGCATATATTGGAAGAGGGACCAATGATTTCGCCGAGTATACGGCGTTGATACGGGCATTGAAAATTGCCGGTTCGGTCAAAACAAAAAGCCTGAAAATAAGAACTGATTCCGAAATAATCGTCAAACAGATCAAAGGCGAACACCACGTGAAACAACCCGCAATCAAACGCCTCCATGACCAGGCAATGAAACTTATCCAGGAATTTGAATCATGCAAAATCGAACATGTGTCCCGCATGTTTAATGAAAAAGCTGATTATCTGTCGAAACGTGGGGCCGACGCAACGTTGAGAAAAAACAGCTAAATATGGGAAAAAGCCGGGAAAACCAAACTATTGATCCTGTCCGGGTGCGATCAATTGTTGAAATGCTCGAAATCGATGAGACCATTGCAGCCCTGTTGCATGCGAGGGGTTACAGCACACCCATCGCAGTATATGAATATCTTCATCCAAGGTTCGGCAGCCTTCCGAGTCCGTTCATCATGCATGGGATGTACGATGCCGTGGACAGAATCAGAACAGCTGTAGCTGCAGGAGAATTAATCGGCATCTTCGCTGATTCAGACCTCGATGGGATAACATCGCTTGCCATGCTTTATAATCTTCTCCAGCGTATGAATAACTCACCAATCGTCAGGTACCCCTGCGACGACGAACAATACGGCCTGACCATGAACATGATTGATGAATTCCATCAGAAGGGTGTGAAACTTTTAATTACAGTCGATTCAGGGACACGGGACGTCAAAGAGATTGCGCATGCTCGGGAACTGGGTATATCAGTAATAATAACAGACCACCATGAGGCCGATGCATCCCTTCCTGACGCAATAATCGTTAATCCGAAGATTGAACAATGCCAATATCCTTTCAAAAGTCTTGCTGGTGTCGGGGTGGCATTCAAGCTCTGCCATGCGGTACTCTTTAGCTATCTTCCAGGATTCAATAAACTTTTTATACTGCTGGATGAAATTAATGGTTCTTATCATGCTGCCTTTATTCGAAACGGAATCAATGAGGGCCTTCGGGTTTTTGAATCGAATGATTCATTGATATCCTTTGTTAGAAAATCGGCGGATGGCGCATCCATTGTTATTTTCGACCAGACCATTTTCCAAAGAATTACATCCGGATCCGTGATCCCATCATCAATATATTTCATAGATCAATTTGTAAAAAAAATTCCCGCAGTTCATTCAGAAACCGGGGGTTTTTCTCTTGATGATGCTTGTGTCCATTTTTCGATCTATAAGGATGCTTATTCTAAAAAAATTGATCTTTATACCGCTCTCTTTCTCGAGGTCCAATTCAGGAGTTCGCCCAGGATAATGGATTTCATCGAATACGCGGCAGGACTCGTTTCAATCGGCAGTGTGGCCGACATCATGCCTCTAATAAATGAAAACCGTGTCCTTGTTAAAAAAGGGATGAAGGCGCTGTCACAAACCGACCATAAAGGACTTTCAATCCTTATCGGCCAGGACACCATAAACACACGAAAGATAGGCTGGGACATCGCACCATTGCTGAACACCCCAGGACGGTTCGGCAGGACCGAGTTGACGGTTGATTTTTTTTTAAGTAACGACACTGCCAAGGCACAAGAACTGATTGTTGAGATAAAAAAGCTCAACGATATGAGGAAATCCCTGATCAATGATGCTTTCATCACTGTCCTGAGTGAAATCCGCGGAGACGAAAAATTATCGGCGAAGGACATTCTTATCGTCGAGACTGCGGCAATTCCCGACGGCTTGGCAGGACTCCTCGCAAGCAGGATATCAGAGGAAACCCGCAAACCTGTGATTGTCATAATCCGCCCAGGGAAAAACGGATGTCTTAAAGGTTCAGGGAGATGCATTGAAAAATTGAATTTCTTCTCAATGGTTGACCCTCATTCCATTCTTTTTGAAAAACTTGGGGGGCACGCACAGGCATTTGGTTTCACTATCCACGAGCAAAACCTTCCGCTTTTGGTTGAAAAATTGGGAAATCCAATCATACCGGAAGAAATTATCAATACGCGCAACGGTATTGATCTTGAACTTACAAGGGACAAAATTTCGATCGGCCTGGCAGACAAGCTTGAGGCCCTGGAGCCATTTGGTCCCGGAAACGAGGAGCCAATTTTTATTACCCGGTGTCTGACTATTGACACATTTTCTTTTTTTGGGGTTAAAAGCAATCACGGAAAATTGAGTTTCCATGGCTTGCCCGGTGTGTCGGCGATTGGCTGGAATATGGGGAATAAACTAAAAGATGTCTTTGATTTGAATCGCCCTATGGACCTCGTATATCGCCTTGAGATGAATATTTTCAATGGTTTGCGTTCATTGAGGATGGTGATTGTCGATATTAATCCAGCTTCGGTTTGATGCTATTGCAGCTCTATCCCGTATAAAATTATCTCGACCCTGCTGATTCTCTTGTAACCCCATGGCGTAATCATGACAACACGGTTTCCCACGCCGAGATATTCAATCCTGCCGGGATCAATCCCGTTTTCGGCGATATAATTGAAAATCACTCTTGCTTTCCACTTTGAGAACTTTTTATAATCTTCCCAGCGAGTGTGGCCGATTATGGATACCCTACTGTTTGTATACGCACTTATCGCATCGATGATGCTGTTGAGTTGTTCTTTTCCCTTAACCGTCAATTTAAAGGTCTCTGCGTAAAATAGGTCTTTATCGAGGAGTTCGATCCTGAATGTAGAACCCTTCCGCTGCAGGTTTGCTTTCATCATCTGGCTGAGGGGTACATTATCAAGGGTCATAACGTCTTCGGTGGTTTCCGTCTTGGCTTTACTCTGATCAGTTATAGCTTGCAGTTCCAACTTCTTGGCTTCAGCCAGGATCTTCAGGGTTTCAAGCTTTATACTCGATATCTGACCATACCAGTACGCTTTTTCATATTGCTTCTCCTTGAGTTTAATACTTGAGGATATAATATTGAGAACAATATCGTTATAAATATCAAAAGGAACGAATTGCTTCTTGTCAGGATTTGACTGGATGTCAGCCAATTCGTCCTGTATGCCTTTTATCAGTTGCAGTACATCGTCCTTCGTTATGGACCAGGCCGGCATCTGCAGTGTA
>JBFZEZ010000252.1:0-2697 GCA_041306585.1 Spirochaetota bacterium
GCAACATCGATTTCGTGGGGAACGTGCACCCTGATCAGTTCTGGCAGGACTACACTTTGGGGAACGTGCGGGAACGGAACTTCGGCGACATCTGGATGGATGAAAGTGAGCCCCTTATGAAGGGCCTGAAAAATAAGGCTTCTTATATAAAAGGGCGGTGCCGTGTGTGCCGTTACCGGGACCTTTGCACCGGCGCCATGAGGGTAAGGGGATACCGCACCTACAACGACCCGTGGGCCCCGGATCCGCAATGCTACATCACCGACGAAGAGATTGGACTGAACGCAGAGCTCAAACAGGAGCTCTCCCGGAAAGGGGAAAATTATCCGGTCCCGCCGGAATTAACGAGGGGGTGAACATGAAACTCTATCCAGTCATGCTGAACCTTTCGGGAAAGCTCGTTGTGGTTGTCGGCGGAGGTGAAGTTGCCCTTCGAAAAGCTTGCGACCTTCTTGATGCCGGCGCAAAAGTTCGGCTCATAGCCCCGGAAATTGATGGACGCATCGCGACGTTAGCAGATGAGAAATCCCATGAAGTGGAATTAATTAATAGGACATATACCAGGGGTGATGCAGACGGCGCCATGCTCGTGTATTCAGCAACAAACGACCGCGAAGTCAACCGCATGGTGTATGACGAATGCCTCGAGAAAAATATCTTCATCAACGCTGTGGATGATCCTGAGAACTGTTCTTTTTTCGTGCCGTCATGGTTCACCCGCGGCGACCTTGTTGTTGCTGTTTCTACTACCGGGGCATCCCCGACAATGGCCGCACAACTGAGGCACACAATAGAGGAGTTAATCCCTTCCAATATCGGCGAGGTCCTCGCTGTAATGAGGAGGGTACGGGAACTGCTTAAAAAAGATCCGGCTTTTTCACACCTCGATTCAGCAAAAAGGGGGGTTATTTTAAAGGAAATCGCTGATGATCCTGATTTTATTTCATTACTTGGGGGAGGCTCTGACCCTCATAATACACTCGAGGCGCTAAAAAAGCGTTTTAATAATTAAAATAATGCCTTAATATCCCCTCTCTCTCATGCGGTAATAAAATGTATAAAAAATGCTTGATTTTTTTAAAAATATAGAGAGAAAATTCTTTTCCATATATTTTTAGGGGGTTATTCATGAACCTATTTTCGAGTATACAGAAATTACTACGGTTAAACCGGCGTAGAAACGGAAATAGAAGAATGCTGGAAAGAAGGTCAATTCATCGAATTAACTACTATCAGAAATTTTTTCCGGAATTACTGATCGACAGAAGAAACGGAAAACGCAGATCTACAGAAAGCCCGGCTTGAGAATGCGGTATTACATTAATATAAGGATGTGTTTTAGATGAAGTATCGTCTCTCTATGATGCTCATACTGGTCATATGCATGGCCGCTTGCTTGCGCTCTCCGACCGGTACATACCAGAACCTCAGTTTTTCATCCGACACGGTTATTATTGAGAAGGGTAACGACAATGAATACCTGATGATTCGGGGCTATACGGTGCCTGGATCAGTGGACCTGCGTGAAAGGAAGGAATGTATCGTCAAAATTGACGGGCATTACATGAATTACGATGGTGAGAATTTCAACGCCTTTTCCGAAGATTACGAGACACTCACTTTTAAAGACGGCACATTTAAAAAAGCCGACTGATCAATGCGCTGTGTCGCAGATGGTTACAACTGAATCTCAGAACTTCCGGCCATGTGAAATCTGTATTCTTTCCACATTCAGCGGGAATAACGGCATTAGGTGAAGTCACCGATCTTTAACCGGCGGCATGGATTCATGAACCGCATTATTTAATCCGTGTCACACCTTCATTTCGATAATAATCTAAGGGGCTGAAATGGATTATACAACAGTCATTATCATCGCCGTTGCTCTTGCAATGGATGCTTTTTCCGTATGCATCTCGGCAGGGATCTGTATTCCCAAGCCGAATACAGGTCATTATTTACGCCTTGCAGGGACGTTCGGTCTTTTTCAGTTCATGATGCCAATCATCGGTTATTTTGCCGGGGCGTGGCTTGAACAATGGATCGAGAATTACGACCACTGGGTCGCATTCGCGATGCTTGCATTCATCGGGGTAAAGATGATCAGCGAATCGTTACAGCCCGAGGAAGAGGGGTGTGAGCCGCGCGATCCGTCTCGGGGCGGCAGGCTCGTCTTACTCGCCATTGCTACGAGCATCGACGCACTGGCAGTGGGACTCAGCATCGGCGTATTAAGGAAGCCCATTTTTTTTCCCAGCATCATCATCGGCGTCATCTGTGCAGCATTCTCCATCATTGGCATTGCCATCGGAAACCGTGTCAGCTCATTCGTCGGCAAGAGGGCCGAGTCAGTGGGGGGTGTGCTTCTGATTGCGATCGGGGTGAAAATCCTGATTGAGCATATGCGCTAGTTGTTATTTTTTTCACCTGCATCAAAACGGGGAATGTTTCCGTGTTTCTCTTCCGTGTTTCTCTTCCGTGTTTCTGCTGAACCGTGCAAGCACAATCTTTCCTTTCTCATAATAGTATCAATTATATGACCCTATGGGGGTAATAAATTTATATTCAAGCAACCTTGCGATAATAATAATTTAGGTTCAAGCTCTCGGTACAGGCTCTGACCCTCGGTTCAGGCTCTCGGTTCAGGCTCTGACCCTTCCACTAGAATGGATCTGTACAAACCTGATCACCGGTAAT
>JBFZEZ010000253.1:0-2958 GCA_041306585.1 Spirochaetota bacterium
TCATTATGCTGACAAGGAGCCAGACAATAACGAGGTGCTGGATGGTTGCAATAGTGCAGATTGAAACAACCCTCATCGCTGGCGAGGTGATCTGTATTGCTGCAATACACACTATTACGACAGGGCTTATGATGATGAACCAATTTTCCCTGAGATCATAAAAGCGGCATAACGTCATATAACTCATCGAAAAAGCTGTTGAAATCAGGAGTTGTGAAAGCAGAACCGATGCGACTTCGGGAATGGGAAGGGTATTCCGCAGCGCGATCAAGAGTGTGGATGCGGAATGCATAGCGAGTACCGCGGTAAGCATTCCTTCGCCTTTTTTGAAATTACCGTAAAAGGAAAAGAAGAGGGTCAACGACATGGTCAGGGAGATGAATGAAAACAGGAAATATATGGTCCTGATATCAAAAATCATCTGTCACTCTCCACATCGGCCGCGCCGGGGCAATGCTCTTCCCGGTATGATCGCGGAGTCGTTCCGACGATTTCCCTGAAGACCTGGTTGAACACCGATTTTGATTTAAATCCGGCATTTAAAGATAGATCAAGCAATGTTTTCCCGCGATTTTCCGGATCACTCAAGAGCTTTTTTGCTTCGCTCACCCTGTAGTTGTTTATAAACATGTAGAAATTCATTTTGAGTTTTATATTAATGACCTGGGAAAGATGGTGGCCCGGTATCGAGAGGGCCGAGGAAAGACTTTTCAGTGTCAGATCGTAGTCGGTATAGGCCCTGGTCTTTTCCATGTGGTTGAGCAGCATCTTTGCGTATTGATTTGCCTGCTCATCTGTGAGAGAAGATTTTTTATATTTATCAGGCCCCTTCATTTCCTCTATGACGTGGTAGATATCGTAAGGAATCGAGTCCTTTGAAAACTGGATGAATCGTTCGATCCCCTTGTTGAAGCGGTCCTGGGTGATCGGCTTAAGGAGATAGTCCACAGCGCCGAATTCGAACGCCTTGACAGCGTACTGTTCGTAGGCTGTCGTGAAAATGACGAAAGGGAACTCATCGAGTTTTTCGAGGAATTCGATCCCTGTCATGTCCGGCAGGTTGATATCGAGAAGCATTAAATCAATTGGAGAAAGATTCGGATCATGTATGACAGAGAGGGCCGAGTTTCCTGTATCCGCAGAGGCAACAAGCTCAAGCTCCTCGTGGAGGGCGACAAGGTTTGTCATCAATTCACGTGAGTAGGGGTCGTCTTCAATTATTAATATCCTGTATTTTTTTTGCGTCATGCATAAAAATATAATCCGGAAAAGAGCATAATGTCAAGCATGAAATTTTTGGGTTAGGGGTAAGGGTGTGTCTACTAATGTTATCTCATAAATACCATTTTTTTTCGGGATTTGATATTCACGTAAAACTCAACCGGTCGTTCCTTCCTCTCATCAGGATTCTGTTTGATTGTAATCAAATATACATCTGCATCGCTTTCAATTTTCAGTGTGCATCCGATCCTGTTTTTAACATCTTCAATTCTGCATTTCACCTCTTTATCGCTTTTGTTGGGGGCATGCACAATCATGGAATCACCAACCTTTCCTGTTAAGAGAAAATCCATGCGGATTGCACTATGACCCAACCGGGCAAACCAGAAACTCAGGGAGTCCCCTCCGCCGGGGAAATCCCCACGGTAGTCCGCCTGGTATTGATACGGGAAATCCTTTGCAGTCTGCGGGATGTCCCTGAAACGAAGCTTTGCCGCATCCCCGGGAATACCGGAGTGGTCGGGGAAATTACCTTGATGCGGTGCCTCTTTTTTGCATTGAAATGCGAAAAGCATCGCCCCCGCAAGGGCGATGCATACAAGTAATCGCATGTACAAGAAGTATTTTTTCATTTACATTTTACAGCGGGGTATATATCCCGTTCTGCCTGTAGACCCTGATAGCGTACGTGTTGTCATCAGCCGTGTTCACGAACAGGTAGTTGTCGCCGTAGGCATCCGTGATCGACGTTGACGAGAAAATGTACTTGTTCCTGGCTGCGGATCCAAGTCCGCTCGTACCTGCCTGGATCCAGGTGGCTGATGCCATTGTCCCTGTTGTTGCAGTAAGTCCGGTAACAGCCCTTGTGTAGACGCGGATACCGTTTGTCGGGTCGTCAAAGCCGATATAGATCTGGTCCCCGACAAATTCAAGCATCGATATTGCAAAGGCCGCGGGGGTGGCCCCGCCGAGTTCGGTTTCGGTGCCGCTCACAATTTTTGTCCAGTCGGCCTGATCGCAAACATTGGCATTACCACTGGTTGCGGGGTTGCACTCCCATAGTTCGCCCCTTAAATTCTCCTGGCCGTTTTTATAGCTCGCGCTGCCGGCTTTCCAGGCGCTGATGTCGGTAAAGCTCTTCATGTCCGCTAAAGTTTTGGATATGGAGACGTTCCGTACCATATATAATTTCGAACCATACGATTTCAGGATCGGGATCCCTTTTTCACCAGGTCGTGTCTTGCCAAGGCCGCCTGCGTCGTTCCTGGTTCCGACTGAATCAATTTTATCGGTTTGCCAGAGGGTCCAATTATCAGTCGCGTTAAATACCGCCGGGGAACAAAGCGTGTAGAGCGTCTTTGTATCATTGCCGTCAGGCAATCCGTCCCATCCGATGGAATCACCCCTGATTGCGTTGGTTCCCACATAAACAACACCGCCATTGTTTGCGAGGTACATGTAATCATTCACGAAAATAATCGAATCGAGGCCCACAACGCCGTTGTCATTGATGTTACCATCAGCCGTGTTCGCTTTCCCCAGGTAACGGATATAATTACCGCTCATATCCCTGGCCGATCCGAGTGTGACCACGCCGCTGGCCACGGTGGCAGGGTACCTGTTGAAAACAGCCGCGTTTCCACCATGGTCCGAAGGTATCGCGATGAATACAAAGTCCTTCGCACCGGCAATGGTCTGTATGCTGGCGGTATTTAATCCAGTCGCTCCCGTGATTGC
>JBFZEZ010000254.1:0-3112 GCA_041306585.1 Spirochaetota bacterium
CCATTGACAGATTTATGGGGAGGTGATAACGACTGCTCTCATAACAATGAAAAACCGACTTGGGGCGCCTCTCTTGATCTTGATAACATAGATGGGTATGGTCCGGAAAATATTGTACTTGATAAAAATATAGCGCCAGCAGGGACATATTACATTGGTGTAAATAACAATGATTTAGCTGACAATCGAATTGCAACAGTTAAAATATACTGTGGATCTGATACGCCGATGGTATATGAGAGTCGTAATTTAGCAATCGATGAGTTTTGGGTTGTTGGGGGAATTGATCCAAACACTTGTAATTTTACGAATATTAATAGTTATATTAGTAACAATACAAGAATAATGAATGATTTATAATTTATAATTAGAAAATTAAATTTTTTGCAAAAAAAGGCCTGGTAATATATAACCAGGCCTTTTTTTTTGTGTTTTACTTTATCAAAATCCTGTAGTTATCAATATCAAAATACGATATCTAATCCCCATCCCTGACAACTTCGATCTCAAGAGATTCGACGCATTACAGGCGCCCTGACGAAGGTACCCAGGTGGGGTGAGCCATTATGAACCAGACACTGGCCATTTGAATAATTGAAATCTAAAAAGCCTGAGCAGCACGAACCTTTTGTACCGAATACTTGAATTCATCGACATAAGAACCAACTGGATCAAATCTCACACAGAATGCAGTTGTATCAGTCGCCTCAGTCGAACTCCAATGCCAGTCCACTTGAAAGTTGCCAAAACCATTTTGATGCAGGTTATCATACATCAAATAGAGATGATCGAATGATGGAAGAAACCAGTCATCGTAAGTACCGTCACTGTAGATATCACAAGCTTGTGCCGCACTATTTGTATGACCCGCTTGACCTATACCCAAAATATCATTTGTGTTTCTTAGCGTATCAAACCTTCATTGAACATCTGTTCAACATGGTCGCCTATGGTTTCATCAAAGCGCCTGAATGTTATTCCAAGCTCTTCCCTGCTTTTGCGGTTGTCATAGTACACGGGATGCCCCACGTTTCGTGAAGTCATCTTCCAGGGCATTCCCATGAATGGTCCGGCGATGTACATGAGTCCTTTGGGAAGATGCATATGCGGCAGCTTGAATTTTTTAGGGAATCGTGCCTCAATCGCTTCGCTGAATTTGAGCACATCGACCGTATCTGCGCACATGATATGCCGTCCTTTCACTCCGGGAATATGTGCCGCCCGTACATGGGCAAGGGCAACATCGCGCACATCAACAACGCCGAAATACAAGCGGGGCATGCCGAATGCATATGTTCCGCGGAGAAAAGAAAGGAGGAAGTCGACACTGGTGCCGTCAGACCTGCCCGAAAGCGATGGCCCCATGACAAACGCCGGATTGATGACAACCAGGTCCCAGCGTTTTTGTAATTCGGCAATACGCCAGGCTTCCCGTTCCGCAAGGGTCTTGGAGTAGCTGTACGGCTGATGAGTAAGGCTGCTGGTCGTATTCCAAATGTTTTCGTTGAGGAGGTTTCCCGGGACATCCGAGGCATCGATTCCATCACCGTGTATTGCCGCAACGCTCGAGGTGAGAACCACGCGCTTTACTGTTTTTGTGCGGTTGACTTCTTCCAGGACATTCCGCGTGCCAAGGAGTGCGGGGTCGACGAGTTCACTTTGCGGGTCTTTGATCCCTCTGATCTGAAACGGAGATGCAGTATGTATAACGACCGAACAGCCCTTCATGGCAGCGCTGAATGACCCGTGTTTGAGCAGATCCGCTTCAAAGAGCTTCAATTTCCCTGGCCCATTTCGTACGATTTCAAGTAAATGACCTATTTTATGCTCATCAGTGAGCGACCTGACTGTACCGTGAACTGTATATCCATCCTTGATAAGGAGTTTAACGATCCATGATGCAATATAACCGGAAGCTCCGGTAACGAGGATTGGTGAATTTTTTTTAAGTAATTTTTTTTCCATTGGAAAGCCCTTCTCGTGTTTATTTTATTTATGTGATATCTGGCATAAATGAAGGGAAGGTGTTACCAAAAAAAAATAAATCAGGTCAGTAATGATTTTTTTTACTTGCAAATAAATAATATCAGCATTATCGTTTATACATCCAAATATCAGGGTGCCTTATACAACATTTCGATGACCGTGATAGAGAGTAACGGCACCCTTCTTTCCAATCCCGAATATTTCCGGGAGGCAGACCATGGGCGATAAAAAATTAATCTACAGACCGGACATTTCCATCCTCCTCTCCGGAGAGGCCGGACAGGGAATCCAGACACTCGAGCGGCTCCTGATGAAAATGTTCAAGCGTACCGGGCGGTTCGTTTATTCTTTCAGCGAATTCATGTCACGGATCCGCGGGGGGAATAATTCAACTGAAATAAGGGTGTCGTCCCGGCGGGTCGCTGCGTATTGCGATCGGATTGACATATTCATTCCGTTCGGGCCAGGAGCAATGGACCGTTTTCATGAAAGGATCACACCGGAATCCCTCATAATCGGGGACCCGGATTTTATAGATGAACGATTTCGAACGGGGCAATACCAGGTTGTGGATATTCACCTTTCAAAGATAGCTCGAGAGGTCGGCGGCAAAACGTTTATGAACCTGATCGTTATGGGGATTTTTGCCGGCATCTTCGATGTCGATGATGACTCTGTTGAAAAACAGATCAGGGAACATTTCTCCAGGGTGCCGTCTGATGTACTTGAGAAAAACCTTGCTGCCGTACGACGAGGGACCACAGAGGGGCATGGTCTCGCGGAAGTCCGCAGGGTCCCGGTCCCGGCAGGGAATAATACTGAAGCTCAGCATGCGATATTGATCAATGGGGCCGAATCAATCGCATTCGGGGGAATTGCCGGCGGATGCAATTTTGTTTCATCGTACCCCATGTCCCCCTCCACCGATGTCCTTGTGAATTTTGCGAAATATTCCTGTGACTTCGGCATCATCGTTGAACAGGCCGAAGACGAAATCTCCGCGGTCAACATGGCAATCGGTTCCTGGTATGCGGGCGGGAGGGCGATGGTGACGACATCGGGGGGCGGATTTGCCCTGATGACAGAAGGCCTGAGCCTGGCCGGCGCAATCGAGTCGCCCCTTGTT
>JBFZEZ010000255.1:0-2503 GCA_041306585.1 Spirochaetota bacterium
AGATGTATAAAGATATTGTTTTATCCGGGAACGTATTTCAAACATTAAAAAATATTATTAAAATCGGGAACGACCGGAAAATGTACGGCGGCCTGGGCGGCTGCGGCAAGGGGGGACAAAGCCCCCTCCCGGTTTCATTCGGCGGCCCCCATCTCCTCATACAGGATGTGCTGATAGGGGGCGCCTTATGATGGAGGAAATCATCCATCTCATCCCTTCATCTGCCAGGTGGTATGACATCATCGAAATAAAAGGTTCCGGGACACCCATTTCTTTTAAGAACAACAGGATCTATTCAATAAATGAAAAAGAGAACAGCGGTATCGGGCTCCGTGTGAACATCAATGGAAGGACTGGTTTTTCATATTCTAATAATGAACACAAGATAGGCAATGTAGTAAAAAAAGCGGTTGAGCTCTCCAATTACGGAGAACAGGAAGGGTTCGATCTTCCTTCAAACGACCCTGCAGATTTCAACCCCTATGATCCCGCTATTGAATTGTTTAATCCTGCAGAAGAAATTGAACGGGGTGAGGACGCGATCGCCAGGATAAACCGCGAACTCCCCGGTGCATGCGTAAACCTCGGGATCAATAAATCAATTTCATCAGTTTCATTATCAAATTCGAAGGGGCTTGCCTCATCATACAGGTCATCATCGTATTCAGCTTCAATTTCATCCAGCTATGTGATGGACGGGGGCATAAAGGTTGACGTGTGGGAGGGGATATCGGCAAATCACCCGCTCCCCTTTGCCCCCCTTATTGATAAAATAATTGAGAAGACAAAAATAGCCCGCACTATAAAAAAAATCCCCGGGGGCCATGTCCCGGTCATCTTTACGCCAAAGGCTTTCGCTCGTCTCGCAGGTATTGTGGCAGGGGGCTTAAACGCGCGTTCGGTATTCAAGGGGATATCCCCTTTTGCCGGCACAATCGGCAAAGAGATGTTCAATAAAAAATTTACGATGACTGATGATCCCTTTGTTCCCGGTTCCACTGCGAGCTATCCGATTGACGATGAAGGTGTGAAAGCGAGCAAAAAATTTCTGGTGCACAATGGCGTAATTCAATTGTTCGTTACCGACCTTCGTTACGCTGAAAAACTCGGGATCGAGCCCGGCGGGAACGGGTCTCGCGGGTACTCCTCGCTCCCTTCGCCGTCATTCAGTAATATAGTGATCCCCGGGGGGCCCGAATCATTTCAAGACATAATTAAAAACATCCGACTCGGAATCATGGTCGATCAATTTATCGGTCTGGGCCAGTCCAACACGATAACCGGCGACTTCTCAGCCAATCTCGACCTGGCATTCCTCATCGAACACGGTGAGATCACCGGCCGCGTGAAAGACTGCATGATAACCGACAATCTTTTTACGCTCCTCGCTGGTGATATGGCACTCAGCGCTGAGCAGGAAGACCAGGGATCGGTTATAACCCCCTACGTGATGTTCCCATCCGTGTCATACACCGGATAATGACCCGTAATTTTCACACATCGAATAACATTGCAGATGCCAATTCAAACACAGGGTCTGCAACCGGTGAATCTGATAATGAATAACTTTTAAGGCGATAATCGGCGCGTGCGATCAGGGGGAAGAGACGGCCTATCCTCTCCCGGGGAAATATCCTGACAAAATGCCAGAACTTGTCACGGGCCCGCGGAGGGACCCCGCACTTCTGCACGGCTTCATCAGTTGACAACCCCCCGCTGATCAATGAATGATACAATTCTATCGACTCGGCCTGCTTCATGATTAACGCAAGGAGCAATAAGCCCGGTGTACCCTCATCCATAAGTTTTGAAAGGACCTTCAGCGCCTTCTTCTCTTTCCTGAAAAGGGAATCAATAAAATCGAACATGGTCACAGTTTTTACATCATGCACAAAATCCATTACCGAATTTGAATCGATAGTGGTGATACCTGCGGATGCGATCATGTCGATTGCCTCATCGATCTTGCGTATATCCTTGCCGGTGAGCTCAAGGAGGCGGTCAATCGCCTTGTCATCTGCTGAAAGGCCCCTTTTTTTAAAGGTTGCCTGGATATAACCGAAGATGTCCTCATCAAAGTAACGCCAAAATTGAACAACTTTCATTCGGGCCAACTGCTGCGACGGAATTGCTGAGGGGGGCCGATTTTCGGTTGAAGTCATGATAAGGTGAGTTGAATCCGGGAGCGAGTCAAAAAGATCCGCCATAAGACCGGCGTTCTTTTTATTTGAGGGCGATTCATGAATATTGCGCATAATACAGACACGCGCATCCGAAAACATCGTAGGTGAGAGGGCAAAATCAACGGCCTGGAACAGCTCATCATTTTCCAGATGGAACCTGCCGGTCCCTGTCCCCCGTGATTCCTGATCATAAAAAATCAGGTCAAGTATCTGATGTATACATTTGTCCTTCTCCCCTTCCTCCTCGCCGAGAAAAAGATATATGTGCTCGATTTTTTTATGATCTAGCTCTTTCTAGAACTGTTTCGAATTAGGGTAGG
>JBFZEZ010000256.1:0-4436 GCA_041306585.1 Spirochaetota bacterium
GCGCGGTCGATCGACGCGATATCTTTCGATGCGATCGTAACATATCCCGAATCCTCGATATTGATATCGCAGCCGGTCTCCTCGATCATCTGCTGGATTATTTTTCCGCCAGGTCCGATAACTTCGCCGATTTTTTCTGGATTAATGATGATGAGCCTGATCTTTGGTGCGTACTTCGAAAGTTCTTTTTCCGGCTTTGGCGCTACAGCATTCATTTTTCCAAGAATGTGGAGACGGCCTTCATGCGCCTGCTCAAGGGCAATCTTCATGATTTCCTGAGAGAGTCCTTCAATCTTTATATCAAGCTGGAATGCGGTAATACCTTCAGTTGTACCGGCAACCTTGAAGTCCATATCACCGAGGTGGTCCTCAAGTCCGAGAATATCAGAAAGAACCGCCACCTTTCCGCCTTCCATGACAAGTCCCATTGCGATACCGGCTACTGCCGCTTTCAATGGTACCCCTGCGTTAAACATGGAAAGTGAACCGGAACATACGGTCGCCATTGAAGACGATCCATTGGATTCAAATATTTCAGACACCTGTCTGATGGTATAAGGAAATTCCTTATCGTCGGGGAGAACATATTCCAGGGCCCGCTCGGCTAGCATGCCGTGTCCTACTTCACGTCGGCCGGTGCCGCCGTGCCTGCCGGTCTCGCCAACCGAAAATGGCGGAAAATGATAATGAAGCATGAACCGCTTTTCACTCGAACCCTCAATATTATCAAGCCTCTGAGCGTCGTCGACAGTCCCAAGTGTAGTGACACCGAGACTCTGAGTTTCGCCCCTGGTGAAGACCGCCGATCCATGCGTGCGTGGAAGAATCCCTGCCATGATGTCGATAGGCCTGATATCCTTAAGACCGCGTCCATCCGCCCTCTTTCCATCATTCAAAATTCGCCTGCGGACAATCTCGCCGTCATAAGCGTCGATAATCCCCTGCGCCTGACCGATGGTATCAGGAAACTTTTCAGCAAGTTCGCTTTTTGCTTTCTCGACAATAGATGTGAATGCGGCTTCACGTTCCTGTTTTTTCTGGATCGATACAAGTCCTTCAAGCTCGCCGTAATATCTGTTACGGAGCTCATTTTTCAGCTTTTCATCAGCCTTGAAGGGTGTGTACCGGATTGCAGGTTTCCCTTTATCCCTGGCTAATTCTTCCTGCTTTTCGCAGATGCGTACGATCTCTTTATGGGCAAGTTCCACTGCTTTGCAGATATCGTCTTCAGATACATTTTTAGACGAACCCTCAATCATGGTCACCGCCTTCTTCGTTCCGGCAACGACCAGGTCGATATCGCTGGTCTTTGTTTCAGAAAAGGTAGGGTTTACGATCCAGTCTCCGCCGATCCTGCCTATCCGAACAGCGCCGACAGGTCCGTTAAACGGCATGCCTGATATGGCAAGGGCTGCCGATGCTGCATTGATCGCTATCACATCCGGCTGGTTGTCCTGGTCTGATGATAGGACATAAATAATTACCTGGACCTCATTAATGAAGCCTTCCGGGAAGAGCGGGCGAATCGGCCTGTCTGTAAGCCTGCTCGTCAATATCTCCCTGTCATTCGGCCTTGATTCCCTTTTAATAAAACCACCGGGAATCTTCCCCGCGGCATAAGATTTTTCCCGGTAATCGACCGTCAGCGGGAAAAAATCCTGGCCCTCCTGAACGTTCTTCGACATCACCGCAGAGGCGAAAACGACGGTCTCGCCGTACGAAACGGCAACAGCGCCATCAGTCTGTTTTGCCAGATAGCCGGTATTAAAGCTGAGCGCTTCACGCCCGATCTTTATGGAATAGTCTTCACTCATACGTTGCTCCTCAATGTGTTATAATACATATACCCGGTTCGCATGAATCGGGCATGTATTGGAAAAATTACCTTCTGAGTCCCAATTCCTTTATAATGCCCCTGTATCTACCAAGGTCTTTCTTCTTGAGATATTCAAGAAGCCTTCTCCTCTGACCGACAAGCTTGAGTAAACCTCTGCGTGAATGAAAATCCTTTTTGTGCAATTTAAAATGCTCGGTTAACTGGTTTATTCTGTCGGAAACCAGGGCTATCTGAACCTCAGGAGAACCCGTATCCTTATCGTGGGTCCTGAATTTTCCTATAATCTCACCTTTCACTGTCATAATGTGATATATCCTCCTAGATTGATTTTTCAATAATTCATACGGCTATAAAAACATTTTTAAACCGTATCTGCCAAATTTCCGTGTCAACGTCGGCAATTGCAACAAGATTTTTTTCTTCATCGACTATTATAAACATTTTTCCAAGTTTCGGCTGAATATCGATCACATCCTGCCTTGAAAAATAGACGCCTTTGGCTATTTTATCCCTGCCCGTACGATTTACCGTCATAAACCCATTCCCATCGAGGGCAACAGTAGGCTTCTTTACAAAATTTTTGCTTATTGAAGCCCCCCGGGCATATGCACTAACTTCATCAACAGTTGCAGCGTCAGTCACAAAAAAAGGCCCCGAGCTGATTCTCCTTAACGATTCAAGGTAGGCGCCCGTCCCCAAGTCCTCCCCGATGTCCCGTGCGATAGAACGAACATATGTCCCCTTGGAACAATGGATGTCAATTGAAAATCGAGCGTTATCAAGTTGTATATCGTACACCGCAAAATCCAAAATAGTTATCATGCGTTCATCAAGGCTGACGACTGTTCCCTCGCGTGTCAGGTCGGATGCCCTTTTACCCTTGACCTTAATCGCTGAAAAGAGAGGGGGGCGTTGTAAAATTTCCCCTTTCATCTTCATAGATGCGCTCATGATATTTTCGCGGGTGATAGATGATGTAGGCCTCTCTTCGAGAACCATTCCATCGCGATCAAGGCTGTCAGTGGAGACCCCATACCGTATCGTTGCCGTATACCGTTTGTCATCCTGTATAAAATACTGTGTCAGCTTTGTCGCCTGTCCGGTACATGTAACCAGCAACCCGGAAGCATACTTATCCAGTGTACCGGAGTGTCCAATCTTGCTGATCCCCAGCAATCTCCTGACTTCACTGATTGTCTCAAATGATGTTTGACCGACCGGTTTATCAATCAAAATAACTGCATGTTCTACGTTATTCACCGTCTATATTACAAGCTATCCGTTAAAATTCTTATTCATTCGCGCCGTTGTCTCCGGCTTTATTTTCAGACTCAGCGTCTTCCGATTGCGGGACAAGACGGTTAATCAGGTTCACAATATCAACCGATTCAGCAAGAGAGGTATCGAGAAAAAATTCGATCTTGGGCATCACACGTATGCCCAATGCTTTTCCTACTCGATATTGAATAAAACCGTGTGCCGACTCGAGCCCTGCCATCGACTTTTTTATATCCTCATCGGTCCCCAGAATCGATATCCCTACCCTGGCATGGGAAAAATCCCTCGACAGTTCGGCGCCTGTTATTGTCACAAACCCTATGCGGGGGTCTTTTATTTCCTTATGTAAAAGGCCGGAAATGACCCTCTTGATCATCTCCTCAAGTTTTTGTTTTCGGTATGCCATATTATAGTGTCTTCGCTATCTCTACCAATTTATACGTCTCGAAGGTGTCACCTTCTTTCATATCGTTGAATCCGTCAAAACCGAAGCCGAATTCCTGGCCTGAATCGACCTCTGATGCGTCGTCCTTGAACCGCTTGAGTGACTTAAGGTTTCCTTCATATACCACCACCCCTTCGCGAATGAGGCGCATCTTATTTGAACGCTGGACCTTCCCGCTCAGAACAACCGCCCCGGCAACCGAGCCAAGCTTGGAAATTTTGAAGACCTGGCGGATTTCGCCTTTTCCGGTAATCTCTTCTCTAATTTCAGGAGCGAGCATCCCCTGCATTGCGGCCCTGATATCGTCCGTTGCTTCGAATATAATATTGTAAAACTTGATTGATACATTCTCCTTTCCAGCAAGGTCGGAAACCCTTCCTGTCGGGCGCACATGATACCCTATAATGATCGCATTGGATGCGGATGCAAGCATAACGTCAGATTCGTTTATACCGCCGGTCCCCGCATGAATAACTTTCACCCTGACCTCGCCCGTAGAAAGTTTTTCAAGGGCTTCCGTAAGGGCCTGCGAAGATCCGTCCACATCAGCTTTGACAATGATGCGGAGTTCCTGAACCTCGCCTTCCTTGATCATCTCGTTCAGCGATTCCAGCGTGACCTTGCGCACCTTCTTGGCAGTCTCAATGCGTCTGTACTCAAGCCGCTTCTGAGACACCTGCTTTGCCATGCGTTCCATCTCGACGCCTTCGAAAGGATCGCCTGCAGAAGGTACTCCTGAGATGCCGATGACCTCAACCGGGGTTGAAGGGCCGGCCTCATCAATAGCTTCCCCCTTATCGTTGACCATGGCGCGCACCTTGCCGTTGAACACCCCGACAACAAAAGAATCGCCGATACGAAGCGTCCCGTTCTGTA
>JBFZEZ010000257.1:0-8717 GCA_041306585.1 Spirochaetota bacterium
CCTGCCCGGAAAAGATGGATGTTATTTACATCACATCCACCCGGGCTGTCCACACTTTTCTGTAAAACAGAATCGTTCAAAAATGGTTTAAGTGCTATCACTACTTGAATTTCATTCAAATCTCACAAAGAGCCCCCTAAGTCCCCCTCCGGGGGATTTAGGGGGCTCTTTGTGAGTCAATTATAAATTAATTATTTCCCCAACAATGCGATAATCATCTCCGATGTCTCCCCGGCCCTTCCGGCATCATCAAAATCATATAATCCTTCCGCAACCATCGAACGGATTTTTTCAACCATACGGGTGCGCGCGATGATATCATCGTTTCCCGAGCTATTAATAAATTCACGCAGATCGCCGAGGTCTATGGGCGACTCCCATGGGGCGGTTTTCCCCTGATTGACTTTTGCGTGATCAGCGAACTTTTCCCTAGCAATTTCAGAAATTTCAACGATGTCCCCTTGTTCCCTGCGATGACGTCTCATTATGAATTTTGGCGACTGTTCCGGACCGTTGTTTGAAAATCGGCTAAAATCTATGGCTTTGTTCGATTGATTTACTTTCATGGTGTTACTCCTTGATAATTATTCTTTGGTGACATAATTATTGTCGGGATAACTACATGAATGTTTAGCTATTTTTTTGTGTAGTAGTTATTTTTTTTCTGAACAAGTGCCGGCCAACATTGAAATAATTATTTCCTTTATTCAAGTAAATATATTATAATTATTTCCTTGACAAAAGGATATATTTTGATATTCTTGTGTCAGAATCACCATGTGATCAGAGGAAGCCTTGCTGGAATTGATAAAAAATGTAATTGCCGATTTTCATAATCGGGCCTTGCCTGAACCGAATGTCGAGCGCGGCCTCACAGTGCCGATGGATTCCGGCAAAATCATCACCATCATAGGTCCGCGCAGGACCGGAAAAACATACTTCCTGTATTCACTCATCGCGAAACTCAGGAAGAATATCGATCCGCGCATGGTCGTGTACATCAATTTCGAGGATGAAAGGCTTAACATGGATGTTTCCCATTTACAGCTCATCCTTGACGCTTACGAGCAATTGTATCCCGACATGAAGATGTCTGATGTTTTCTTTTTCTTTGACGAAGTACAGGTGATAGAGGGGTGGGAGAAATTCGCGAGAAGGATCCACGAGTCGGTCAGTAAAAATATTTTTTTAACCGGTTCATCGGCAAAGCTCATGGGCAGGGAGATTGCTTCTTCCCTGCGTGGCCGCGCCCTTGCGTATGTCATGCTTCCATTTTCATTTGCAGAATATTTGAAATATCAGAGAATAAGCATTTCTGATATACATTCATCAAAAGGAAGAAATGTAATTATTACTTCATTTAACCGGTACCTGCGGCGCGGCGGGTATCCCGAGGTGATTGATTTCGATGACGAATTGTACATCAAGACACTGCAATCGTATGTCGATATCATGCTCTATCGCGACGTCATTGAACGTCACGGCATAAACAATGTGCATGTTGTTAAGGACATGCTGAAAAGGCTGATAGCCACTAACGGCATGATTTTCTCGGTGAACAAATATTTCAATGACCTCCACTCGCGGGGGATAAAAGCCGGAAAGGACAGGCTGTATGAAATCCTGGGCCACCTCGAGGACGCGTACATGATTCTTCCCCTATTGAAATACGCCACTTCGGTTGTGAAGCAGGAGCAATCCCTGAAAAAGGTATATGTCAACGATCCCGGGCTTTTTTCCGCCTATAATTTCAACACTGGCGCCAATCTGGGCCAGCTCCTTGAATCCGTTGTTTATCTTGAACTCTTGAAAAAAAATAGATCCCTGTGCTACTGGTCCGATGTACATGAAGCCGATTTCCTCGTCATGAAAGAAGAGAAGGCGGCCATGGCGATACAGGTGTGTTATGACCTGACTGATGAAAACCGGAAGAGGGAGGTGCGGGGCCTGACCGGCGCAATGAACGCGTTCGCTCTTGAGACAGGATTATTGCTCACTCTTGCTCAAGAGGAGGCCATAACCGCCGAAGGGAAAAAAATAAGGGTCATGCCGGTGTGGAAGTGGCTTTTGACGGAAATGTAAGGCATTAACCGCGAGGGAGATGACCGGTAGTAAAAATCATAACAAAGGACAACCTCATGACGAAAATCCTCTGGAAACCTGGCACCATGATTTACCCCCTACCGGCGGTCATGGTATCGTGCGGGACTATGGACTCGCCCAATATCCTGACAATCGCATGGACCGGGACCGTGTGCACAGAGCCGGCAATGACATATGTTTCAATACGTCCGGAACGATTTTCATATGACATCATAAAAAATAGCGGTGAATTCGCAATTAACCTGACAACAAAGAGACTGGCGTTCGCGACCGATTTTTGCGGGGTCAAATCGGGGAGGGATATCGATAAATTTAAACACCTCGGCCTGACCCCGATTCCCGGAACATATATCAAAGCCCCGCTTGTCAGGGAAAGCCCGCTCAATATTGAATGCAGGGTTGAGGATGTCAGGGAACTCGGGTCGCACCACATGTTTCTTGCCCGTGTGCTCGGGGTGCATGCGGACAGCGCTTTCATCGACCGAAAGGGGGCGTTTAATTTTCAGGGCTCTGACCCCATATGTTTTTCACACGGCAAGTATTACTGCCTGGGCAAACAGCTCGGTCATTTCGGGTTTTCGGTCAGAAAGAAAAAGAAATGAGGGTATCACTGCATCTTTATGTTTTTACTGTCGGTAAAGTCTCCATTGATGATAAATGGAACTATATACCAGTTCCCTTTTTCATATTTTCCAAGGCGGAGTTTTACGGCAGGTTTCGCAAGGTCCTGGGTCAGGTATTTTGTGAATTCGAGGTCGAGGTGAAGCGGGTTCGCGACAAAATCACCATTGAATGATCCTTTCACATTGAGCCGTATATCATCTGAATTGAAAACAAATGAATTTACCAAGAAGAGGTCTCTCTTAATGTCGAAATTGCCGTAGATTGTGTTGAATTCAAGGTCTGAAATTTTATACTTGAGTTCCGCGAGGGTTGCTCCAAGGCCGTTCTGAATGCCGGTGTTGACAAGTTTTCCTTTCGAAATATTGAATTCGACGTTCCCATCAATTGTTTTGAATATGTTTTTATTGATTTCAAAAGACATATTTGCCTTGCCTTTCGCAAATCCGAAAAATCGATTTTTGAAGTTTTCAGAGAGACTTGCGTAGTTCTGCACCTTGATGCTGTCGAACTCGAAATCCGCCTGTACGATTGGGGATCTCTGTGTGAGTTCAACGGAACCTTTCCCGTTGATTTTTCCTTCCATGAATACTGTTGAAAAGGTATTGATTTTTATTGTGTTCCCGAACAGGGAATAGTTAAATTGAAGCTTATCAATTATGACATCATTGTATTGCAGACGGCCGAAATCCACCCTCCCCAGTATCTCGATGGTCATGTTCATGGGTTTATCCTGGTTTTGTCCCGGGGGTTCGTCGAACGCGAGCTTGATCATGTCTGACGAAAGATTGATGAATATTTTATCAAACGCTTTGTCGATCGAAGCGATCGAAAGCAAACTGGGAGATTGATAAATTTTCAGGGGGATGTTTTCTTTTTTGAAAAGATTGTTGTCGACGGATATAGTGGTTGATATGCCCGAAAGGATCTTATTCCTGGCGTCAAATCCCACATCTGTAAGACGTAATTGTCCGTTATACATTTTTTTGTCATACGCCAGACTGCCGTTGAGTTTGCCGAATAACTCTTTTGGAAGGAACTTCAGCAAAGGGAGGACGTCGGTAATATTCGCATTTATATTCGTTATATTGAAATTTATAAGTTTCCCATCAAAGGTAAAAAATAACGAATTGATGAAAAATGAAGACCCCAGCACCTTGCCCTCGACATTACCGAGATAGACCGTCCGATCTTTTATGCTTACCTTCGTATACCCGTCAGCAAATACAATATTGGGAGAATTTCTGAGCGTTGATGTGGCTTTCGCGTACCCCTCAACGAATTCATTTGTGATTTTAAGCTTTTTAACCTCTCCGGTCACCACGTTGTAGGGGACAGTAACGTTGTCGCCCCATTGATACACCCAGATAAGGGATACCTTTTTAATCTGCACTCCTCCTGTAATGAGAAAGTCTTTTCTGGGTATGATGGTAAGGTCAGGGTGGAGTATCCCGCGTTCTCCAGGGAGCACCAGGGTGCATTCACTGAGAAGGATGCTGTTGGACTTGTCAAATTTAACGACTCCTGTTATGTTGAATGTGCCCTCAAGGGGTTTAAGCGAGCTTGGGGGGTTCTTCAGTGTAATGATAGCATTATTGAGGAGAATTTTCGATATTTTTGCTGAGATGGGCGGGGCAGTGTCATCCTTTTTTTCAGGGATCAAGTCGGTGATCAGTTGTTGAATGTTTGAGACGCCATCGTTGTTGAACACGATGTTTATCATGAATGAATCGAGATAAATTTTGTTGAATTTGATCTCCTTATTAATCAACGCAAGGAAATCGATGCCGAGATTTATCTCTTTCACGCGCGCGATGACCGGATCTTTTTCACCGAGTCCATCATGAATGGATACCTGAGTTAAAACAATGCCGCGCCAGCTGTAGGATAGATTGTCGATGGTGAGTCTGCGTTTGAGGTTTTCTTCACTTGCTTTGGATACAATGGCGAGTACTTTTTCCTTCGGGTACAGGTAGATAACCACCCCGATGGCAGATGTAAGGATGAGGATGATACTTGCAAGGAAGAGGGCCAGGTATTTAAATAATTTTATTTTTACTATCTTCACGTTTTCTGTCCATTGAGGCTTTTTTTCGGTAGAAGTGCGCCGTTTTTTCCAACTCTGACAGGTCGGTGCAGATAATTTTTCCCTCATCAAGGACAATATGCTTATCTTCAAGGAGCTTAACCATCATGACGTCCCCTTTCTCAGGCGTGAGGCCGACCATATTTATAAGTTCCCGGGTACCTATTTCAAAGTTGTGACGGGCCTTTGGCGCGATGTTAAGTTTTTGCTTTTCCACCTGGATAAGCAAGGTATCGTAAATGCGGCCGAGAGGATCCCGGAGCATAAGATTTTCGAGCTGACGGTATGCTATCCATATCCGTTCTGAAAGGAGCTGAATGAGCCGTGTCGCGAGCTGCGGCTGTTTCTGTACCATTTCTTCGAAGTTTGACTTATTAATGGCGAGAACTGTGGTATTGCCGAATGTGATCGCAGAAGCGCTCCTTGGTTTGTTGTCGAGCAGCGCCATCTCTCCGAAAATGTCCCCCGGGTTCAGTACTGCAAGAAGCACTTCTTCATTAACTATTTTGGTAATTTTCACCTTCCCCGATTGTATGATGAATAGTTCAGTGCCGGGTTCATATTCACAAAAAACCATGGTGCCGTCTTTATATGTTCTGTTCATATTGCCGCTGTTGGCAGGTTCGGGGGATTGACTGGGGGCCTTGAGGGCCTGAAGACGCTGGATAGCTTTATTATGGTTTATATCATTGGGGCAGTGTTGTACATATTTCTGGAAGGCGTACACGGCGTGATTGACCGCCCTTTTAGTGAGATAATATTCACCGATTTTATAGAGATGGATGGGATCTTCTTCAACGGTGTTTTTAAATGTCAGCTGAGTAATGGCCTGGTCGAATTCCCGAAGCTGCCTGCTGAAATAACGGATTATCTTCATCGCGACACCGGGATTTTTCTGGATAAGAAGCCCAAACAGGTCTTTTTCCACGGAAATCAGCGATACATTTTCCAATGCAATGGCGGAATCCATGCGCGCATGGCCGCTCATGCATGAAACAACCCCAAAGAAGTCACCCGGTCCGAAGATATTGTATGGATTTTCAGCCATGACCGGATTTTCTTTGAAAACCTTTACCTTGCCGGTGCGGACAATGTAAAAATTTCCAGGACCTTTTTTTCCCTCTACCATGACAAATGAATTGGCAAGATAATTTTCTGTTTTAAACTGAACGTCAGCCATTGCGCCTCTATTAAGCTTTTATGACAATTATGAATAGGCTTTGATATGTATTAGTACATAAATCGGCAGAAAATCAAGTAATTTCCATAAAAATTAATCATACTTCAGGAATTTATTCAATCAATTTTTTTAACCTTTGCAATTCATTCAGGGCATCAAGGGGGGTTATCCGGTCAAGTTCAATGTTCCTGATGGCCTGAATCACCAGGTGATTTGATGTGTTGAATATTTCCAGCTGCTCCTCCGGCCCGTTTTCTTCTGGGTCACCGATCGAGCTCTTGCCCCCGCTTTTTTCCAGTTTCTCGAGGATTTGTCCGGCCCGTCCCACTATCTGCCTTGGAATGCCAGCGAGTTTGGCTACATGTATCCCATAGGATTTATCTGCCGCGCCTTTTGTGACTTTATGCAGAAAATCAACCCCGTTCAAGTGTTCACGTACCAGGACATTGTAATTGATGATCCCTTTTTTATTTCCGAGCCGTGTAAGCTCATGATAATGCGTGGCAAACAGGGTTTTTGCTTTCAGATATCGGGCTATGTATTCCACGATCCCCCAGGCGATTGAGAGGCCATCGTAGGTACTGGTTCCCCGTCCCACTTCATCCATGATAATGATGCTCCGCGATGTCGCGTTGTTGAGGATGTTTGCTGTTTCATTCATTTCGACAAGAAAAGTTGATTCTCCCCTTGATATGTTGTCTGAAGCCCCGATGCGGGTGAAGATCCGGTCAGCGATCGATATTTCGGCGTGCTTTGCGGGGACAAAAGAACCAATCTGCGACATGAGCTGAATAACTGCGTACATCCGGATATAGGTTGATTTACCTGACATGTTCGGTCCGGTAATTATTTTTATGATGTTTTCGTCCCCGTCAAGAATGATGTCGTTCGGGATGAATACCTCGCGAGTGTAAAATTTTTCCACGACCGGATGGCGCCCCTCGACAATCGAGGTCTTGTTGTCCAGGTTGAACAGGGGCCGCGTGTACCTGTTTTCCAGGGCTGCCCGCGCCAGGGAAGCGTAGAAATCAAGTTCGCCGATAATTCCCGCGAGGTCCTGCAGTTCCTGCCTGTGGGCGATGATGTCGTCCTTAAGCTTTTCCATTTCTGTGTTTTCGAATTTCATGACCTGGTCGGACGCGCTCAGGATATCAGTTTCGAATCTCTGGAGTTTTTCCGTTGTGAACCGTTCGTTGCCGACGAGTGTTTGTTTTCGGAAATAATCCCCCGGGACGCCGGCAGCTTGGGCTTTTGAAAGCTCAATGAAATAACCGAGGATTTTGTTGTAGCGGACCTTCAGGGTGTTCAGGCCAAGCCGTTTTTTTTCATCCTCCTGGTATTCGATGATCCACTCCTTTCCGTGGGTCTTCAGTTCGTAGAGCCGGTCGAGTTCGGCTGAAAATCCTTTTCGTATAACACGCCCGTGCTCGGGTGAAAGCGCGGGATCGTCTTCGATCGCGGCCCTGATTCCGGCGGCAAGCTTGGCGAGGTCCGGGATTGACCCTCCAATAGTGTTCATGCTTTCATGGGGCTGTTCCGACAGCAGGCGTTTGATCTCCAATGCGGCGGCCAGGGAATCCCTGAGTGCGAGGAAATTTCTAGGGAAGATGCGTCCCATGGCGAAACGGGTTATGAGGCGCTCTATATCGAAGATGGCGTCGAGCATCCCCTGGAGTTTCTTCGTGAGGTCCCGGTATTCGTAAAGGTACTGGACGATGTCGAGCCTTTGTTCAATCGTATTTACATTGAGCAGGGGCTGCGTGAGGTTCCGTTCGAGGGCGCGCCTCCCCATGGGGGTCATGGTATAGTTGAGGACATCGAAGAGGGTGCGGCTGCGTGAACCGTCCTGCTGGCTCTTTGTCAGCTCGAGGTTTGAAATAGTCGCATCGTCAAGGACCATGCGGTCCGCTGCAATGATCACCTGGGGGTGCTTCAGGTGGGAGAAGGCCTGCTTCTGCGTTTCTTTCAGATACTGGAGGATCGACCCGGCAGCGGCGATGTCGAGGTCGGTTGTGAGGCCGAGCCCCTGCGTTCCAGCGGTCCCAAACACATCGCATATAACGTCTTTCATGTAATCGACGTCGTAGAGCCAGTCGTTGATGCGGTATACGGGGATGTTCATATTCCTGATATATTCCGCGTATACTTCGTCGCCGGGACCGTCTCCCTCCTTGAGGACAACCTCGGTAGGTGTAAACCGCGCCATCTCCCCGCGGAAAATATCGAGCGTTTTACCGATGGATGACAGAAAAAAATCGCCGGTCGAGATGTCGATGAATGCGAGTCCGATCCCGTTTCTATCGATGATGACCGATCCGAGGAAATTGTTGTCGTCAGACTGGAGGAGGTGGGATTCGATCACTGTCCCCGGTGTGACGATTCGGATGACGTCCCTCCGCACGATAGTCCCCGATGTGGGTACATTCTCCATCTGCTCACAGATCGCGACGCGCTTTCCGGCCTTTAGAAGGCGGGCGATATAGCTGTCAGCGGCATGGTACGGGATGCCGCACATAGGGACATCATTCTGCCGTGAAGTAAGGGCAATGTCAAGGATCTTCGAAGCGATATGGGCGTCATCGAAGAACATTTCATAAAAGTCGCCCATTCGAAAGAAGAGGATGTCGTCCTGGTGCTTCTTCTTGATGTCCAGGTATTGTTTCATCATGGGTGTGAGCTTTGAGTCCATTGTCAGTCCCCATAAAAGAATTTTTTATTTTTGTTCCC
>JBFZEZ010000258.1:0-4263 GCA_041306585.1 Spirochaetota bacterium
TACTTGATTGTAAACTCAAGACGGTGTCTGTGGCGTTCAACGACCGATGACGTGTTGTATATTTTTCTGATCCTGCTTGATTCATCGAAATTACAGGGATATCCCCCGAGGCGCATGGTCCCCCCCTTCTCTATGATTATTTCCTGGTCCTCCAGAAACGATATGACGGGGAACTCGGTATGTGGATCGAACTCGGTGGAATTGGCGTTCTTCATGCCGCAGACATTGCGTGCGAATTCAATCACAGCGCACTGCATGCCGAGACATATCCCGAAAAAAGGAACTTTATTCGTCCGTGCAAAATTGATTGCGGCGATCTTGCCCTCAATGCCGCGGTTGCCGAAACCGCCGGGGACCAGCACCCCGTCAGCCTTCTGAAAGATGGATTTAATATTCACCTTCCCCTTGTTCTCAATGTCCTCCTCAGAATCAATCCTGATGATCTCGAGCTCGGCCTCATTGGCAACAGCCCCGTGAATCAGGGCTTCGTATATCGAGCGATATGCGTCCTGCAGTGCTATATATTTACCGACAACCGCAATTGTTACTTTTTTCTTCTGGTTTTTAAGGTATTTGATAAACTTATCCCATGCGGGGATCTTCAGGGGGGTGATATCGAGATTAAAGTGAGTGAGCACTATCTCGTCGAATTTATTTCTGTGGAACATATCGGGGATTTCATAGATCGATCCAGCTATGTCCTCGGCAGAGATGACATTTTTCTCGGACACGTTGCAGAAAAGCGCGATCTTGCTTTTCATCTCGTCTGATAAAGGCGTGGCTGAACGACACAGCAGGATATCGGGAAGGATCCCGAGCTCCATCAGCTCCTTAACAGAGTGCTGGGTCGGCTTTGTCTTTTGCTCACCCGCTACCGAGATTGTCGGAACAAGCGTCAGATGGATATTCAGCACGCGCCGGCTCCCCAGCTCATGGCGGATCTGCCTGATGGATTCAAGGAAGGGTACCGACTCGATATCGCCGACAGTCCCCCCTATCTCCACCATGACAAAATCCAACTCTTCGCTGTTGGCCACATCGTATATCCTTTTCTTTATCTCGTTTGTGATATGGGGTATCACCTGGACCGTTCGCCCGAGATAATCACCCCGCCGTTCCCGCTGTATGACTGTGTTATAAATCTGTCCGGTGGATATTGAATTTTTCTGGGTATAGTTCCCATTGGTAAAACGCTCATAATACCCGAGATCGAGGTCGGTCTCGGCGCCGTCCTCGGTGACGTACACCTCGCCGTGCTGATAGGGGCTCATGGTCCCTGGATCGATATTTATATAGGGGTCCATCTTGATAATCGAAATTCTATAACCGTGCCCTTCGAGGAGCAGCCCCAGTGATGCGATGGAAATTCCCTTTCCAAGCGAGGAACAAACTCCGCCAGTTACAAATATAAATTTTGTTGAGTGGTTGGTCATATGTGTATCCTGTATAAAATTATAATGTCTGAAGTGAAAAATACAATGGTATGAAAATTAAGTGTTTCCTGATGGAACACCAGGCTATGCTGTGATTGCTAAAATGCAAGAAATAAATTTCGATTTTTTCATTAAATTGATAAACACCCAAAATGACTTGACATACTTGTTAAATCGTATTAAATTATTGATCTGTCAAACCTGATAATTTATAAATTCGGCAATCTGCAGTATAATTCAATTGCCGGATAAGAACCATCGGAAAAAAATTTTATTATTGCTAATTTTTTTATAATATTTTATTAGTATTATTAAAGATTCATTTCCATAAAAAATTCGATTTACTTGAGGATGTCATGTCAGAAAAGCGCAGATACCCCCGTCATCAATGTAAAATCAAAACAAAATTTGAATATTGGGAGAATAGTCCCGAAACCACAGACCAGAAGATTCAAGCATCCAATAAAGCAAAAGGTCTCATCCTCAACATCAGTCAAGAAGGCATTTTTATAATATGCGATGAGCGTGTTTCAGTGGGCATGCCCATACAGCTGCAATTCAAAATATGTAAAAATAAAAATGATATACATGGGACGATCGTCCGCACAGGTTACCTCGAAGACAATCCATCAGAAATAGCCCGGGAGCTTGCCGTATTCTCGACAGAAGGAGACGTATACATTGCCGTAGTATTCGATCAGCCATTGCCGGAGCTCAAAGCAGACGATCTGTTAAAGTGTAATTGAATGAAAAATATAATTATCCGCATCCAGGACATCTCCGACATCGATACCTCTAAGATATCAGTATACGACCTCAACAACCGGTACATCGATAAACAGGGGGAAATGTACGGCCTTAAGTACAATCCGGCAATCAAACGGGTCGAAGTCATTAAACTCCGCCGCGCTCACGCCAGTGAAGCCGCATTGGTTACACAGCAACTGCAGAAAAAGAAGATCGATGAAAAGGAAAAAGCCGTTAAGGATAACAAAGTCAAACCCGCCAATGTACCACTGCCGTCAGCGTCAGAAAAGAAAAAACCCGCTGTTAATTTTGACGGCGATTCATTCATCAAAGAAATGAACGAACTGGCTTCTACACACAAGAGCCGCCTCACCGGTATTATCAGCAACCTTCAGAAATCCAACTACATCAAGGAGGCCGACCGCGCTGACAAAATCAGCCTTGAGGCATATTTCCGCTCCATCAATACTGAAGCATTACAAAAATTCGAGAAGCTGGAGAAAAACCAGAAAGAACTCCTTTATTACCCGAGATCGATACCATACTATTTGGCCAATTTAGACAATCAGGGACGTGAATTCATTGACAGACTGAACCAGGACAATCAAAAAATAATGAAATTTATTTATTATTTCGAAATGCTTTCCAGTATGCGGATTATTTACCGGCAGATCAGGAAAGTCCTCGACGACCTGATTAAATTCCTGGCCAGCCTCGAAGAAAAAAAGCTGAAAGAGCTTGAAAGAAATGATAAGCTGGCATACCAGGATGCCGTCACGTCAATCAATAATACATTGATTGATTGTGAACGTACACTCGATGATTTAAGCGCGTTCGAGGCTTTCATATACGATATCGAAAAGTATTAATTTCAAACAGGCTCCGTCTCTCAATTAACTGCTGTTTCTTCCAAATCTTTGAAATTCCGGAGATTTTTTTATCAGCCGGACGCGGCGTCCAACTGATCTGTGGGCATTGTAATTATATAAAAAATTTAGAAAAAGCCTTGACAATTTACAACTATATCAATATATCTTGATATAGTAATATAACTAAAGGTGAAAAACATGGATTTTCTTAAACGCCTTCAAAAACCGGATGCGATAATTGCAGACGGCGCCATGGGCACCCTCCTTTTCTCCATGCTTCCGGATTACAGAGGGTCTTTTGAACTGTTAAATATCGAACACCCCGATGCGATTATATCGATCCACAATGCATATATAGACGCCGGGGCCGAAGTAATCGAGACAAACACCTTCGGCGGAAGCGCAATCAAACTTGACGCTTACGGCCTCGGCGGGAAGTGTGTCGAAATAAATGCCCGTGCTGCGGAAATCGCGAATAGCTCTGTCCGGGGGCGGAACATTTTCGTTGCCGGATCTATCGGGCCGACAGGAAAACTGGTAGAGCCCATGGGCGACCTTTCTCCGGAAGAGATATACAATTCGTTTGCCGAACAGATCAGGGGGCTTATCAAAGGTGGTGTTGACCTCTTTATCATCGAAACCATGACTGATCTGCACGAGGCGAAACTCGCCCTTCTCGCGATCAGGGACCACTCCGCCCTCCCGGTAGTTGCAAGCATGTCGTTTGAAGGAAATGGGCGCACCGTTACAGGCACAGGGATGGCCGTCGGGCTTTCAACCCTTGCCGAATGCGGGGCAGATGTTGTGGGGGCCAACTGCAGCATGGGCCCGGAGGGGCTTCTCGACATCTATGGAAAAAATATCGATTCACTGAATGAAATCGGGGTCCCTCTGAGCGTGTGGGCCAACGCCGGTCTTCCGAAAATAATTGACGGCCGCGCGGTCTACAGTCTTGACCCTGAGATTTTTGCCGCAGCATCGCGGGAATTTGCGAAACTCGGGGTGAAGATTATCGGCGGCTGCTGCGGGACGACGCCTGATCATATCACAGCGCTCGCACATGCCCTGCATGGCACCGACTATGAGAGCATCCCTTCTAGAAAAAAATTCAATTATATAACAAGCCGGACCGGCGCGCTCGACCTGGCTGCTCATGAGGGACTTCTGATTATCGGGGAACGGCTGAACCCCTCGGCACGAAAACTGTTCAAAGA
>JBFZEZ010000259.1:0-5812 GCA_041306585.1 Spirochaetota bacterium
ACGACGCTCTTCCGATCTAAAGTATCGCGGCAAGCTCCTCTTCGCAGCTGGTTTCCCTGATGAATTTATACCCCATGGTTCTGTTCCCCGGCTTTTCACGCGTTACGGCATTGACGCATCATCCATTGCAAAACGAATACTGAAGGCAGTCAGGTGATGCATGGGCAAAACGCGGCTTGATCTTTTTCTTGCTGAGCAGAAACTTTCCCAGTCACGGGAGAAGGCGCGGCGTGAGATTATTTCTGGCTGGGTAAAAGTGAACGGGGAAACCGTTCATAATCCTGCGGCCAGGGTGACCGGGGGAGAGTCCATTGTCGTCGCCCGTCCCGGAGGACAATATGTCAGCAGGGGAGGGGAGAAACTTGCCGCGGCCCTGCTGGAATTTAAAATATCCCTTGATGGCAAAACCGCGGTTGATTTAGGGGCTTCAACCGGAGGTTTCACCGATTGCCTGCTGAAAAACGGCGCGCGTAAGGTATATGCTGTTGATGTCGGTTATGGACAGCTCGATTTTTCACTCCGTTCTGATGCGCGTGTTGTAGTAATGGAGAGAACAAATGCCCGCCTTCTCACCGTTGAAGACTTCCCTGAAAACATTGATTTCATCACTGCCGATCTGTCGTTTATCTCGATCACGAAAGTTGCAGATACGATAGCATCCCTTTTCCCGCATGCCGAAGGAATAATCCTGGTGAAGCCGCAGTTCGAATCTGAGCCGGGTGAAAACAAAAAAGGAGTGGTGCGTAGAGAGGAGGTCCATGCGGCAATCATGACCCGTGTGCTGGAGAACCTCTCTGTGAAAGGATTTGTCATCAACGGACTCACTCATTCACCGATCAAAGGGCCCAAGGGGAATATTGAATTTTTGTTGTATTACACCCTGTCAGGTAAAGAGGGTTCAATGACTAAGAATGATATCGTTGCCCTTGTGACTTCGGTCGTGAAAAAGGCACATGAAATATTGACGTCCGCAATGTAATGCCCACGCCTCTGATCATCCCCAAACAAAAATTAAAATGCTCCACTCTAAATATTTGTTGACCGGATTGAATTCATTTGGAAGATAAAATATATAAACTTTACTGGTGCGGGTCATATGAAGCGAATATTTTTAATTGTGCTGCTGGTATGTGTTTTCATTCAACCCTTGTTCCCCCTGAATATGGGTAATATTGTCGCTTATCCGGTACCTTATTATCCGTACAAGAGTATCAAGAAATATATCACCATTGATGACAGGAGCGGCGGGCCTGCCGGCCCGCATAATATCAAGATGACGGTTTATGATATCAACGGCGATGAAGTGTTTACGCGGGATTATTCCGCTTTCCCGGTTAAGTGGAATGTATATAATAAAAATGGAAAGCTGATTAAGCCCGGGATGTATATTGTGAAGCTTATTGTCGAGGAGACCGCCACGGGGGGTGAGGGATCTAAGGTTTTCAGGGTGCTGATAACGTATTGAGTACGCTTCTGGATCTGGTGAGATTGAGGGTCGAAACCCATGAGCGGAATAACCCTGCCAGCCTGTGAGGCAAGGATTCCCGCCTGCGCGGGAAAGACATAATAGGCGGGAATGACTTTTTAATATAAAGAGATCGCATGAGTTTTATTTTTAATAAAAAAGTTTTTTTTATTTTTATAGTAAGTCTGGGTCTTCTCATCTTAGCTGGTTTCAATGATGCAAATGCATCGGGGAGCGGCACCAGCCGCGGGACCTTCACCAGAAGCGGATGGGTCGGCGCACGATATGCCGGCATGGGGATGGCTGCCGAGGTCATCTCAGATGACGTGTTTGCGATATTCTGGAACCCGGCAGGCATCAGCGAACTGAGGTCAGAAAAGCACCTGAGCGTTGAAGAAATAAAAGAGAAAGCCAGGGGAGGCAAAGCGAAAGAGATCACGGAGAATGACCTGATCAAATTTTCTGATGATGCATCCCAAAAAACCCATTACCAGATCGGCATGTCCGGGGCAATGCTCGACCTTGAAAGAAATACGGGTTTCCTCGGGGTTGCCTTTGATCTTCCCGTGGGTGTCATGGGAATAGGGCTCAATTCCATTTTCTCTCTCGGCATCCAGGGGCGTGATGAAACAGGGGCTGCAACAAAAAAATATAATTATATCGGTTCTGACTGCCTGCTGAGTTATGGATCGAGTTTCGGGATATCATCAATAGGCGCGACAATCAAGGTCCTCTACGAATCTATCGGCGAAATCAATTATATGGGCGTCGGGTTGGACCTTGGTACCCAGATTTACATCCTCCCTTTTCTGAAAGTCGGGTTTGTTATCCAGGACCTCGGTTCAGGCCTGTACCCTCTTCAGGACCAGGAGGGGATTAAGCAGGAATATGATATGGCCTACCCGACACTCAGGCTGGGGATATCCCTCTCCACTGATGCAGGGGTCACCCTCGCCCTTTCGGGTGTGAAGAACCTTGAGCAGGAGGGGTACGGTTTCCGGTTCGGAATTGAATACGAGGTGGTTAAATACTTAGCCATCCGTATCGGGATGAACAACGATTCTTTTTCTGCCGGGATGACGGTCGAGTACAATAATTTTAATCTCGCTTATGCCTTTATTCTGGACAGGATTAATTTTGGATATAATAATGTTCTGTCACTTATGTTGATGTTTTAGGGAGGGGCTGTTGGAACGGACCAGGATAATGGGGATATTAAACGTGACCCCTGATTCGTTTTATGACGGGGGGAGATATAACGATACGCAAACGGCAATCGGACGCGCGCGGACCATGTTTGCAGAAGGTGCTGATATAATTGATATTGGCGGTGAATCGACGCGGCCGGGCGCCCGCCCTGTATCAATACAGGATGAGATCGACCGCGTGTGTCCGGTGATTGCAGCTGTTGCAGCGGAACTCCCGGTCATGCTGTCTGTCGATACCTATAAGGCGGAGGTGGCAGAGGCAGCCCTCAGGTGCGGCGCTGTGATGGTGAACGACATCAGCGGGCTTGCTTTTGATCCCGGGATGGCCCGCGTTGCCGCGCATCATGATGCATCGGTCGTCATCATGCATATAAAGGGGACCCCGGAAAATATGCAGGTGAATCCTGTTTACTGCGACCTGCTCGGCGAGATATATACATATCTTGATGAGGCAGTCCGGAAGGCCGTTCTGCAGGGGGTCTCACGGAACAGGATAATTGTTGATCAGTGGATCGGTTTCGGCAAGACATTTGAGGACAATTACCGGATACTCAACAATCTCGACCGGATCATTTCACTGGGTCTCCCTCTCCTCATAGGGTTATCGAGGAAGTCGCTTATCGGCAGGCTGTACCAGGGGGATGCGGACCGGCTCCCTGCGACGATTGCGCTTAATATGTATTCGGTCCTTAACGGGGCTTCGGTAATACGGGTCCATGATGTCAGGGAACACAGGCTGGCCCTTGACGGAATAGAGATGCTGAAAAGGGTTTCATGAGAAAATAATTATGGAAGATATTTTTGATCAAATTATCTATCTCCTCAATGCCTTCTGGGAATATTTCAGGAATATCATAGATATTCTCTTCGTTGCTTTTGCCATTTACTGGGGGTATGTCTTTATTTCCAAGACAAGGGCCATCCAGCTTCTCAAGGGGATCGGTATTATTATCGTCGTTTCGATACTCTCGCGTTTCCTCCAGCTTAACACCCTGAACTGGCTTCTTGAAAAACTCGCGTTATATGGAGTTATCGCCATTATTATTCTTTTTCAGCCGGAGCTCAGGAGGCTCATTACCCAGTTCGGTCAGCGCAATTGGATAACGAGCGATTCGAGGGGTGAGGCCTTTCCCCTTGACGAGGTCGTCAACGCGGTGAATGAGATGGCCGAGGAAAAGATCGGGGCCCTCATCGTCATAGAGCGCAACACGGGCCTGAAGGGGTATACCGAATCCGGGGTCACAGTCGATTCCGCGATTTCCGAGGAGGTGATACGGACAATTTTTTATCCGCTCACCCCCCTTCATGACGGCGCGATCATCATCCAGCATAGCAGGATAGCATCTGCCGCGTGCTACCTCCCTCTTTCGGATTCCAAGCAGCTGAAGAAATATCACGGCGCACGGCACCGCGCAGGACTCGGCATTGCAGAAGAGACCGATGCCCTTGTTATTGTCGCATCGGAAGAGACGGGGAATGTATCGATCATGGCTAACGGGAAAATTTTTTCGAAAATAAAAGGTGCGGACCTCAAAAATATGATCCTGTATTTCATGAATCCGAAGACAGCGTATGAGGAGAATTACAAGTTAAAATGAGAAAGTTCCTGGAAATGATACGGAATGCAGCCCATGAGAAAAATATCATAGCCAAGGGCACAAGCCTGTTGCTTGCTGTCATCCTGTGGATGATGATTTCAAATTCACAAAGCGGGTCTTTGTCGTTCAGCGTGCCGATCGAAATTAGCAATCTCCCGCAGAATGCCGTCATATCGGAGACCGAAAAACAGAATGTGCTGGTTGCATTTACGGGAAAGAAGGAGAACCTGAAAAATATCAATATTAAGAATATTCGTGTTTTTGTTGATCTCAGCAAGCCCCGGATAGGCGTCCACCACATGTATCGTCTCCGCCTGTCGAAACAGAATATACCAGAGGATATTGCCATAAACCTTTCTTTAAAAAAGGTCGGTATTTTAGTGGAAAGAAGAGTTGACAAGCGGGTACGGGTGATACCCATTGTCACCGGAACCGTAATGAAGGGGATGATAATCGGCAAAGCCATGGCGGTCCCTGAAATGGTCATGATCAGCGGTCCGAAATCCATTGTTGACACTATTACCATCGTCAATACCGAAGAGGTTTCGGTACAGAACGAGAACAGCGAAATTGTACGGGACGTGCAGATAAAACGTGATGATTTCAGGAACGTGGTTATCTTCAGAGATACTGTCGTTAAAGTGAATATTCCCATATATGAAATACGGTACTTGCGTTCGATAAAGATACCAATAAGTGTCAGGAACACGATTCCGTGCTGCACCTTTGTTCCATCTCCGGCTGTTGTTGAAATTTTTTTCAAGGAGAGAGACGGGGACTATGGTCCTGTAAACGCAGGGGCTTTTGAAGCCGTGGTTGATGCCGGCTCCCTGAAGACATCCCTGCCGAAACTTCTTGATAAGGATCAGGACGTCGAGATTGAATTTCCTCTTATTGTTAATATCAGGGGAAACCATGGGAATTATGAAATCGTGTCGTATTCACCCCTCAAAACGGGGGTGAGGATCGAGGAAAAAAAGTAGAACAGAAGGCGGTATAGTTAATGCTTTTGAAAATAATTTTTTTATTCCTTCTGGCTTATATTATGTATAATCTTTTCAAACAGGTTTTTTATATCGGCGGGAAGAGAATGAATAAAATGCGGGGGGGCAATCCTCGCGGACGACAGACTGGTGAGGGTGTAAACCGGAACCGTAAAAACAATCAGGATAAGGTGATTGAGCTTGATAAGGACCAATACAGAATTGAATAAGAAACTTTTTTCCCTTTTTCTTGCCGGGATTGTTCTGGTTGCAGCTTCATGTCTCAAATTAAAAGGGGAATTCGCTTTCAGGTATGATTTGAACGACAGCTACAGGCGGATGAAGAGAAATATCGAGTTTTCCAGCGATAAAATAGTACATTGGATGTATTCTTTCAATCCAGAGTTTTCGAATCGTATAATAATCGGGAGTATACTTCAGAAAAAGGAACTCGTCTGGGTGGATGTGAAAACCGATACAGGGTATATCGACAGTGAAAACCATGTTGTTTACGGTGAATTTGAAAACCTTCCACCGGGTTCATACCGGCTTATCATA
>JBFZEZ010000260.1:0-6251 GCA_041306585.1 Spirochaetota bacterium
TTATGGAAGATGTCTGAATAACGATGTCCCCTTTCCCCCGGGTCTGGCATGAAAGACGGGTGTTGCGCCTTCGGGCGATAACCGCATGTTCAGACTGCGACGGTTCCGAGAGGGATCCTGTAGCCAGAACAGCGCAGCGTCCACAGGTACCGCGCCCACCGCACGGGGAATTGATATGGAATCCTGCATCCTGGAGAATATCGATCACAAGGGCGTTCTCGGAATATTCTATCCTGGTATTTCCTGGAAGAAAAGTGGCCGTATGTTTTTTAACTCTTTTCATGTTTCTATATTCAAGCTGAACCCGCTGATTTACTCCCATTTAACATTTTTTAATTGATTTTTTAATGCAACAAATATTTTGTGAAGATAATGAAAATGATTTACTATCCGCATTGGAATGACAGGTCAATATTCGGAAATAACAGGTAAAATGGAAGACTTTACGATAATCTCATATCCCGGGCCGAAAGATTCTTCGCTTCTTTCATTAACTGAAGATCGTTCCCGCTATATGCTCCCCTTGGGGGGCAGGTTCAGGGTCGTTGATTTCACAATATATAATTCGTTTTCATCAGGGGCGAGGCATACCCTTATTTACAGCAACATTGAAGACTCCCTGGACCAGTATATAGACAACTTCGGTCCCTTTGACAAAGATAAGTTTTCCCCAATTAAGGTCATTTCAAAAAATTTTTCAGACATTAAGGCGTGCTATGACCTCATCCTCGGCAGCAATACTAAAAATTATCTCATATATAACGGCGACACCCCGGGTATCATCGATTTCAAAAATATAGCGAAACGTTTCAAGGCAAAAAAAGCCAAGGCGACGCTTTTCCTGCTTAAATCAGGGGGGGCAGCCACGATGAGCTGCAAGGTCCTTGCCATTCAGCAGAAGCCGCTTCTCCAGATCGTGAACAGCGCGATCGACCAGGCGAGGACCTCTCCGAATATTTTCGAAATGGTCATCAACATTATGATAAACAAGGGGGTCCCCCGCAGCTCCTTCAGCGCCCGATACTGGCCCCTTAAAAATATTCCCGATTATTTCAATCTCAACCGCGAGATGATCAGGGACCATGAAATAACAGATCTGCTCTTCAATAAAAAAATCATCCCGAGTCATATCAGGGGAGAAGGCTTCGCCTATTTGGGTGAACAGAGCAGGATATCAAACTCATTTATTTCAGATCACTGCTCAATAAACGGCACCGTTGAAAATTCGATACTATATCCGGGTGTGACGATCGGCAGCGGGTCCATCATCAAAAATTCAATCATACTCCCTTTTGTTAAAATCGGGGACGGGTCGAAGGTCGTCAAGGCTATCGTCGACGAGCGGACAGAGACCGGGCCTGAACAAACATATACGAACATCGGCAATTCATGCATTATCGGATCGGACGATGAACTGGTTCGCAATAGCAATTATCCGAAATATTTATTTGAAAGCATAACCCTCATCGGTAAAAATACGCGCATCCCCGACGGGACCCGCATCGGGGCCGCCTGTTATGTGGGAAACGGTATGGCCTCAGTCAAGGCCCTGCATGACGGTGAGTCACAGGAGTCCTGATGCTGTTTCCCTATAAAGACACAAATCCGACGCGCAGGTTCGCGATTATTACATTTTTGATAATAGTCATGAACATAATCGCATTCATATACCCGTTTGCCCAGGACATCGATTTTTCGTTTTTTACCGGCCAGTTCGCCCTCATTCCCTGGGAACTGCAGAACGGCAACATAGACACCTCAACGTGGATCAGCCCATTTCTCACCATCATCACCTATATGTTCATGCACGCGACACCGTCGCACATCTTGTTCAACATGCTTTTTCTCTGGATATTCGGGAATAACATCGAGGATTCAATGTCGCGAAGGGGATTTATCGTGTTTTACCTGCTCACAGGCATCATAAGCGCAATGGCGTTCGTGGCCCTGAATCCCGGGTCAAAGGTCTTTCTTGTCGGGGCGTCCGGGGCAATATCAGGGGTCCTTGGGGCGTACCTTTTTCTCTTTCCGTTCGCGAAGGTGCATGTCCTCCTGTTTATTATTCCCATACGGATGCCGGCAATTATTTTTCTTGTCATATGGTTCGCAATGCAGCTCTCGGGCTACATGGGAAACGAAGGCAATGTGGCGTGGATATCGCACATCAGCGGTTTTATCTCAGGGGCGCTCCTTCACCGGTTTTTCATAGTAAAGCACGTATGATTTTGGTCCTCATGCACCCGCCCTGGAATTCCTCAGATGAAAAACTTCAAGCCAAGGCCGAGTTTGTGATAACCCCCGTTATTTTCGAGGTTGAGGCCTGCATATGAATACGATGAAATTTCATATACAAATCCGTAACTAAAGGCAATGCCGACAGTTTTCCCCGCCATAATCACAATGCCGCACATCCCTTCCATGGAATGGGCCGCGTTAACCTTCTTGCTTTCCCCGATTTTTGAATTTTTGAAATTAAGGTCGTAGTATTCGCTGTAATCGTATCTAAATCCGATGAATGGAAGTATGGTTTTCCCCATTCTGAAATAATAGTATACCGCTGGTCCTATACCCCATTCAAAATTACCAGTTGATGAGGTCCCGCTTTTGAATTTTCCGTACTTCAGGGTGACGGTCCCGCCAAGGGCAAATCCCCCTGACAGGATGCCGCACAATTCAAGGGATGCCCCTGTATTGAAGAGTAAGTTCTGCGTGTCTTTATACATCCCCGATTGTCCCGCCTTGAATATAAGTATATCTCCCAGGCCGAAAATGAACCTCTTTTTACCGGTTGGTTCCGGCTGACTCGTCGGTTTAGACAACAAGGGTTCCGAACTCGTTGTATCAGTACCTATATAATCTTTCAGTGACTGTCCGTATACCTGCGGCATCCATAGGACAATTGCGGAAAGAACAGTGCAAAATAGTATTGTATTAGTTTTAAACATGGGCCCCCCTTGAATTCGTTTGATCAATATTTTTTTCTGGCGAATATTAATGCAAGCGCGCACAGTTGTAAAATATCCAGGATAAAGGGGAAAACACAAGAAATTATTAAAAAAAATGAAAAAAATGATGGATAATTATGCTGCGGCAGGTTACGTGTATGACAATGTACCATACTGATTAAGGTTTAATAGGAAGCGCCATGGTCCCCGGGAAAAAAACATCTATCGTCCTTTTTTTTATTATCTCACTATCCACTTCTCTTTTTGCAGAAGTTGCCATCCTTCCTTATAAGGTTGCAAATCCTTCGACGCATCTCTCCCCATCGGTCGGTGAAGATTACGCGCGCGTATTGTCAATCGCGGCGCAATTCAAGAAAAAAATCGACGTTACATCCCCAAGGGACATTGAGCTCGACATGAGACGGCTTAAAATTGATCCGCAAGGGCGCTTAACGCAAGACGATCTCGACATTCTTTCGGGGGGGATGCGCATCGACTTTATCCTCACAGGAAAGATATCGCGCGTTCAAAATTTTTTCATCTCCGACAGCGTTTTCTATTCCAGCAGAGAAAAAAAAATCGTACTCAAGACCAGGAACAAATCTGACAGCCTCCTGAAGCTCGCGGTGAAGGACATCAATGAAATATTTATTCAACACGATGACAGTGTAACCGAAACCCACGGCAGGTCGCTCGATGCGGTGTTCTTGATCGATGCATCGTATAAAATCAACAGTGACTGGGAACAGATTAAAAACGGCATCATATCGTTCGTTTCGCGGGCAATCGACACTGCGGGAAAAGACACGCGCATCAGCCTCATTACATTTTCCGACAGCACAAAAAATATCACTGCAGCTGCATCAAACAACTCGATCCCGTCGTTGCGGAAAGGGCTCGATGCGGTCAAACCTTTCGGCGGGACCGACGGCGTGATTTTTAAAAAGGCCCTTAATTACGCTGTGAATAACACCGTATGGAGGGAAGGTTCTGAAAAAATAATTATTCTCCTCGTGAATTCCGACCTCTGTGGAGCGCGGCTTGTGGAACAATATGGGATAAGCTCACGGAAAAAAGGCGTCCCTATTTATGCTTTTTCATTCGGTTCACTTAAAAACGACCAATGCGATATTCCGAAAAGGCTCACTGCAATCTCAAAGGGGGAACATCTGAATGTTTCATATCATCAGCGGGTGTTCGACGTACAGGGGAATGCGGTCGACCTGTATATGCAAAATGGCCGTCTTTATACAACCCGGACTTTCTATCAGGCATGGACAGACGGCCTCACCGATCATTATTCCGGGCATGACAAACCCAGGGAGCCCTTTGAAGAAATATTTTTTGACAGTCAGAAAATAAAAATGAATCCGTACAACATGTTTACCCTGTACCCGAAAATAAACGAACCACTGATCAGCAAAGAGCCCCTCGAAAACAATATTACCGGGCTTCTCGCGAATACGAAAGGGGCAGGCACTGCGGCTGCGCAATCAGCCGGAGAGACGACAGAACCGATCGGAAAGGCTCTTATCACTGAGGAAAAAATATCTTTTTGGGTGTCCATCACCAGCGAAGATATGATGAACGCCCTGGAAACCCGGAATTCAATCGGTGATTTTTTTTACCTGGGGGTAACCATTAAAAGCGACCTGGAGCGTACCTACGGACTCTCCGTACAGCCGGTGCTCTGGGGTTTGCCGGTTCAGGACATTCCCGGACTCATGCAGGTTAAACTCAGGGATCTGATCAGGGATAAGGAACGCTATCTTACGGGCGGGTTGATGTATCCCCCCCTCTGGTTCGTGTACGTGAAGGTTGGCGAAATTGAACGCTTCCGGGGTGCGAAGGACATTCGGGAGGAGTGAGCTGGATGATCGATAATCACGAGACGCCTGACGCATATACAATACCTCATGAAGAAATTCAGCAGAAAAAAAATGGATTTCTCTCCGGCAGACGCGCGCGGTTCGCTCTTAAAATACTGATACGAACGGCAGCAGTTGCGTCCATTTCCCTGTGCGCGGTCATTATCATAATGCTTGTTATATTTACAGCGTTCAATTTCTATCTCACCCCGGAACGTGTGGAAAAAATTCTCCCCGCATTTTTCAATAGTAAAACCAATGGAGCCATGTCCCTTAAGGTCACGTATTTCTCGCTCCTCAGGGGATGCACAATCGAAAAAATCGCCGTCACGTCCGACAGAAACGGAAAGCAGAAGCTCCTTGAGCTGAAAAGGCTCGACCTCAGGTATAATCTGCCGGCCATGGTAACCGGAAGTATCCGCATCAGCGACTTTACACTTGACAGCCCGCATATCTATCTTACCCGGGAGGGCGGGACGTGGAACTTCGTCCGATTAATCAAAAAAACGAAAGAAGAACCTGCTGACGAAAAAAAGGATGAATCCCCTTCGCCTGAAATATCCCTTCCGATTGCGGTTGATGTGCATGCGAAGATGCGGGTCAATGATCTGCATGTTTTTACCCGTACGGAAGAATTCACATCCTCCCTTGGGGACGTATACTTCAAAGCTGAAGTGGAAAGCACGCCGAACAGAAAAATACCGAAATCAGTCAGGGCGCTTACCCTTATTAAAAAACTTGAGATAGCGCTCAATCCCGGTGAAGAACTCGACCTTTCGTTTAACTCGAAGGATGCCGAAGTTGCTCCACCACTGCAATTTACATGGAAGCTACTGTATGATACTACCGGAACGAACCCGCGATTCAGCAGCGCTTTTAAATTCGGCACATACAAGGCGCCGGTCCGTTTTAAGCAATCTCGTCTCATGCCCTTGAATTTTCTTGTGTATTACGATATATATTACAACCCGGCAACGGACTATCTCGAACTCACCCGTCTTGGCGCGAGTTTCCGGGGGAAAAAATGGCTCGAAATGGGGGGGACGATTTCCAGTGTAACCGGAAAGCAGGAGGTCAACCTGCGGGCGACTGCAAGCGATATTTCTTTCCAGGAACTCTACCCCTATTTCGTGAGCATTACCGGGAACCGGATTGTGAAATTTGGAGGGGCGATGTCGGTCACGAAACTCACGGTAACGGGGAATCGGGCGGCCATGCATATCAATTGCGGTATAACGGGGAGTAGTTTATTTTTCAAGACCCAGGAGATCTCGTTCATTGCCCCCTCCCTTGACCTGACCTGCTCGCTCGCCAGGAAAAGAGGGGGGATTGCCATTGATTCGAGGATTTCGGTCCCGCATTGCTATTATACTTTCAAAGGGAACAAATCAGGGGACAACGGGCTCTCGATGCAGGTTAAGGCATCTGCACATGACTC
>JBFZEZ010000261.1:0-5346 GCA_041306585.1 Spirochaetota bacterium
TTAAAAATCTCTATGTATCCGGCGAATCATCGGCAACGGGTGTGCACGGCGCGAACCGTCTTGCGAGCAATTCGCTCCTCGAAGGGCTTGTTTTCTCCCACCGTGCTTTCATTGATGCGTCACAAAATCTCGAAAAGCCCAGTGCAACGATCAAAATCCCCGATTTCCCCTGCTGGAACAAGGAAGGGACATTTGACCTCAAGGAATGGATCCTTGTTCAGCATAACATCGAAGATGTGAAAAGGCTTATGTGGGACTATGTCGGGATTGTCCGCTCGGACATGCGGCTCAAGCAGGCGTACAAAAGAATTCTCCTCCTCACCGATGAAGTGCATAATTACTACCGGAAAAGCACAATTTCTTCGCGAATGGTCGAATTAAGGAACATGGCAACAGTCGCCAAGCTCATTATCCGCAGCGCCCTGTGCAGAAAAAACAGTATCGGTCTTCATTACAACACTGATCACCCCGGGTCCCAGGCCCGCAGAAATCATGTGTTATTAAAAACAGGGGCACGTCCGAAACTTGTTTCGATTGATTCAATAAAATTTGGAGCAAAATAAACCATGTATGGCCGGCATTAATCGGAGAAATATACGCATCAAACGCATAACAGATGATGATCTGGCAGCTGTATACAGACTCGGGAATGAAACAATCGCCGGATGTTACCGACAATGTGCGCATCCCTGGGAACCGGAATACATTGCCGGCATAGTATCCGGCGACATGTCACTCTCTTTCGCTATTACCTCGGGTAAAAAATTGATCAGTTTTCTCATCGGCAGGCTTATTGACGACGCCGGAACACCTTCTGGAGAAATACTCTGGTTCGGCATTATCAGGGACTTCACACATGATGCCGTGGGGGGGATGTTCGAATCTTTCCTTGATGCTGCCAAAAAACGAGGTGCGCAGAAAACCGCTTTTCTGGTCCCCGATCAGTGCAGTGATATAATCAGCATCCTTGAAAAATATGGATTTACAAAAAAATCATCTGCCATTAGATATGAACATCCTTTATAATTATCCGGGTTGCTATATATGAAATTGAAACTGGTCCCGAAAAATGATCCTGAACGCCTCCTTTCCGCTACAGGCAAAAACCTTGCACCTTCGGGTATCCGCGAATTCTTCGATCTCGTCTATACGATCCCTGACTGCGTATCGCTGGGGGTGGGTGAACCCGATTTTGTCACCCCCTGGAGCATTTCAGAAGCCGGGATACATTCCATTTCAGAAGGATATACCCATTACACTTCCAATAAAGGGCTCCTTGAATTAAGGGAGCTCATTTCAGCACATGTCGAACAGAATTATCACATAACATATGACCCTGATTCCGAAATACTGGTGACCCTGGGCGTAAGCCAGGGACTGGATTGCGCCCTGCGAAGTATCGTCGATCCGGGGGACGAGGTCATCGTATTCGAACCCTGTTATGTTTCATATACCGCGAACATCGCCTTACTGCATGGAAAACCTGTCATGATCCCGACAAAAACGGCTGGGGGATTTTCGATTGATCTGAAACTCCTGGAAAAATCAATAACGCCAAAAACGAAAGCCATCCTTCTGAACTATCCAAGTAATCCGACAGGCGCCACCATTGATCCAGCCTCGTTAAAAAAAATTGCTGATATTTCAAAACGCAACAACCTGATCGTGCTGTCTGATGAAATATATGCGGCCATAATATATGAAACCGGGCATGTCTCTATCGCCTCATTTCCGGGAATGAAAGAACGCACTATATTCTTAAACGGGTTTTCCAAGTCGCATGCAATGACAGGCTGGAGGCTCGGTTTTACCGCTGCCCCGAAATATCTCCTTGACACTATGTTAAAAATTCACCAATACACGGCACTGAGTGCACCGTCAATGGCTCAATATGCCGCTATTGAGGGGTTGCGCCGCGGCGGCAAAGACATCACCAGAATGACCCGTGAATATATGCGACGTAGAAATTATATTGTAAACAGTTTCAACGACATGGGTCTCCCCTGCCCCAGCCCTCAAGGCGCATTTTATGTATTCCCTGACATCTCTTCTACAGGGCTGACATCCCGTGATTTTGCATTAAAACTCCTGGAAGACCAGAAAGTTGCCGTCGTTCCCGGGAATGTTTTCGGCCCTTCCGGGGAGGGACACATCCGCTGTTCATATGCAACTTCTTTTGAGTTAATCAGGGAGGCCATGAAGCGGATCAGGCGCTTTCTCGAAAAACGCGCTTTATCCTGATTTCCGGTGCGGCAGCATTGCCGGTCGATGATACAACAACAGACATGCGGGATTACAACGAATGGCATTTTTGATAGACGGCTTTAATCTTATCTATAAATTCCCCGATCTCGAGGAGTTGATGTATCTTCATCGTCTTAATGATGCAAGGGCCGGACTTCTCGGTATACTCAAAGAATATCAAAAAATCAAGAAGACCCAGATTCGGGTCGTTTTCGATGGGAAAAAGGAGCCGGCGCATGAACTGCGGAGCGAACGAATCGGCACCATCGATGTTTATTATTCCCTCGACTTCTCGGCTGATTTTCTCATAAAAGAATTCATCAAGAAAGAACTGAATCCGAAGATGGTAACTGTTGTCACTTCCGATAAAGACATTATTTTTTTCATCAACCGCTTCAAGGTCAAAAATATCAAAAGCGAAAATTTTGCCGAAATGGTTAAAAAAGCGATTGAGGAGGAACGAATGGAAAAAATTCCGGAAAAAGAAGATTACCCGACGCTTACAGATGAAGACATCAGTTTCTGGGAAAAACTATTCAAAAATAAAAAAACATAGTAAGATCACTTCCTTAATATGGAGATTTACAGTCATGCCTGACATAGATTCACCTGAAGAAATGATTGAAGCCTGGGATTGGGAAACCGCAAGTCCGACCGGGAAACCGGTATCCCGGAAAGAATCATATGAAAAAGGAATTCCTCATGAAGGGGTCCATCTCTGGATTGTCAGAACTGTTCCGGAATGGCAGATATTATTCCAGCACCGGGCAAAATCCAAAAAGCTGTATCCTGATACCCTTGATATAACAGTTGGGGGGCATGTCCCCTATGGCATGCATATAGATAAAATACAAAAAGAAGCCCAGGAAGAAATCGGCCTGAATCCTGATCCCCGTGACCTTATCGACCTCGGGTATTACCGTTATGAAGAGCATGTTAAAAACATTCATCACCGTGAGTTTCAGCATGTACACCTGCTTCACCGAAATGATCCCCTGTCGAGCTACAATTTCAAGGACGGGGAAGTCGAAGGTATTTATGCCGTACCCTTCTCTTCTTTTAAACAAATGTTAGGAGAAGATGTTTCCATGACCGTGGAAGGATTCAATGGAACAGGTACGCAATTTGTTACCATAAGCAAAAAGGATTTTCATCCCCTGCTTTTTGCGCCGTCGATGGAACAATATCTGAATGCACTGGTCATGATAATCCAGGAATTTTTTGAGACCGGCACCACAACCACAAGAATGAAGGTGGGAGGATTATATTAAAAAGTAATCCTCCCGAGATCAATCAACATCAACTATTTAAAATTCCGGTTCAGCCGGAAAAAATTCATCTCTCAATTGCATTAATTGATCACATGTGTTGATATTTTCCGGGATTTGAACAAGCATGATTGGACTTAATCCAGGATCAGGATATTGACCAGGATTTGCAGGTTTATTAAACATTTTAATGCTTGCTCCTATCACAAGCTGCTCGGAATTATCTACAACATCACCAAACAGCGTGCCATCAGAATGTAGCGTCATGTAACTCTGAAAAATTTCCCTTCTGACAATATATAATTCCCCTTTGATGAAATTGCTTATCTCCAAATTTACAGTTACTCCGCGTTTTCCATCTCCATCAGCATCAAAGATATTTGGATCATTTCTATCGGTTGTCAATGGTAAATCAGGATTGCCTTTTACACCCAGAAGTGTGGGCGTTTGAGGTCTGTGTACTTTCCACTTTCCGTTTTCTTTATAAACTTCAACAATCTTGACCCGGGGTTTGATTGCCTGTGTTGCCGCGTCATTAAAATAACTTGTTACCGAGGACTGGTTTAATTTATGCTCTGCATGACAGAAAGTATCCACTTCTACAAGATCATCTCCCTCTAAAACCATGTCAGTAAAACCGTAGGAGATAATAAAGGTACGCATGATCCCTTGCTCATTTTCCTCTTCGTAAGCAACAATGTCATAATGAGCATAGTGTCCCTCAAGAGCGGCCTTGGCTTCTTCAAGTGTTGCAGGGGGATCCCAATTCGGATCATTAATGGGCGCTGAATACAATGGACTCTCCGGCCATGGTTTTGAGGAGTTACATCCAATTGCAGAAAGACAAAACAAGATTAAGAATACAGCAAAAAAATACATACTTCTTTTCATTTTTCCAATACTCCCTATAATAATTTTTTTTAATACACTTACAAACAAGTCATCTCAGATCAAGCATGAAATCGCACAATCTCTTTTTTTTCGCGTCTGAATTTTCAACAATCTGCTCAAGAATGCAGATAGGGGCACCCTTCAATGATCTGGTAATTTTGTCGGACTGCAAAATTCCCCAAGCAAACATCAAAAACCTGATTCTGTTTTTGTATAATAATTGACAAGATTCATATATATTCTATAAAAATAGAAACTGGGCAATGTACTATATCAATCTGTGGAGTCGCACAATGAAAAAGAGTTTATTGTTATTTTTTCTCCTGGCTGTTTTTGCCGCATCGTGCAAACAGGTGCAATACAAATTACCCGCCAAGGATAAAGGATCCCGCCAGTGGGGCCCGTTCGAAATCAAGGTTTCCGCAGATACAATGGTCAGATCACTTTATAAATACCTGAAGGATGAATGGGGAGATAGCGCACTTATAAAAATCCAAAAAATTCGGAACAGGACATCAGAACATATTGAAACCGATATTTTAACCGATGAAATTTCAACCAATCTCATAAAACTCCGTATACAGTTCGTTGATGATTCCTACAGCAAGGACCGAATTGTTGAAATAGAAAAATCACTTGCAGGGGTCATTGACCAGAAGTTCGCCATATCGGCGGGTGAACTTCAATCCCCAAACCTCTATCTCTTCGGCGACATCAATGACAATGTCCGGTTTGTGGATGAAAAAAAACTTCAGTATATAGTTGTCACACTTAAACTGCAGGAGATCAGCACGGGAAAATTAATCTGGCAGGAGAAGCAGGAATTTCTGAAGGTTAGTAAAACATCTGAAATCGAGCCGTGAGCTTACGCATGTTAAACATTACAATTCAAAAAAAGACCTGTACCCTTATTCTATTATTCTTAATTGTTCCCTTTTTCACC
>JBFZEZ010000262.1:0-4461 GCA_041306585.1 Spirochaetota bacterium
ACATGAAACTCAAAAACAAAGTCATATGCATCACCGGCGCTTCAAGCGGCATCGGCAAAGCCGCTGCCATAGCATTCGACGCAGAAGGCGCACAAGTCGCGATCGCTGCCCGAAGAAAAGACAAACTTACCGAAACAGCCTCCCTTATGCACAACCCCCTGATCATCCCGACCGATATATCCGACGCCAAACAGGCGCAGGCGATGATCGATACAACCGTGAAGTTTTTCGGCAGAATCGACATCCTGATAAACAACGCGGCTTCCATTATTGTTGCGCGCACAAGTGAAATCACCGAAGACGAGATGGTGCGCGCCTATAAAACGAATGTCGTCGGCCCCATCATGGCAGTGAATCGCGCCCTCCATTATATGAGGGCACAGGGCGGGGGACATATTATCAATATCGGTTCGCCGGGATTCATGATCGGCGTTCCGTTGTATGCCCCGTATGTGTGTTCAAAGGCGGGCATGTCGGCATGGACCCGCACCATACAGGCGGAGTGGGACGGCACCGGCATTATTGTCAGTGAATATTTCCCCGGGTACATACGGACCGATTCAAAACCGGATTCCCGATACCCGGATGTCGAGCAGGATATGATAATCGACCCTGAACAGAACGTATTGAATAAAATCGTCCAGCGCCCCATGACCCCTGAGGATGTTGCGCGGCATCTCGTCAGGCTCGCGATCAAGCCGAAACCGCTCATGCACTCAAATTTTCTGGTGAAACTCGGGACGTTCATCGCCCTTTTTCCGGGGTTCAGGAAACGCATCGCAGCAGACATGGCCGCAAACGTGCGGAAAAAACTTGGTCTATCAATATTTAATACATAAAGAGAGGTTTTTATGAGGCAAGTTGTTCCCTTAAAAGCAAGGCCCATTGACATCCCGATCATCATCTTTTTTTTCATCAATCTTTTGTTCATCACGTATATCGTCGATCTTGAACAGCTTGTGATACCTGATTCATCCAGTTTCACTTATCCTGTATGGCCTTTGCCGTGCATGGTCGACCTCGTGCACTGGTGGGGGAAGAATTTCGACCCTGTGCTCATGGCGCGCCCGGTGTGGTGGAAAGCAACGATCTGGATTGATTCAATTTTTTTCGGTCCCTTTTATACGGCCGGCCTGTACGCCTTCATCAAGGGGAAAGAGTGGATCCGGATCCCGTGTTTTGTCTATTCAGGGCTCATGTTCGCCAATGTCACCATCATCCTGAGCGAGGAAATCTGGGGACCGCATGCGACCCCTGCACTCGGGTTGGTGCTCCTTGCCAATGCCCCCTGGCTTTTATTCCCGATATTTATAACCTGGAGGATGGGAAAGGACGAGCACCCGTTTACGCGCGAGGGGCAGCTTTAAACCGATCTGTTACCGGATCCACGAGGTCATCATAAAAAATGCCGAATGATGCGGGTTTAATAATGCCGGCAAATTCTGAGTGTATCTTCCCGGGAACGGAAAAGATACACTCCTTTTAACTCAACACCACTTTTTCCCCGCCATATGCCGCCACTTCGCCGATAATAACCGGTTTCTCCCCGGCTTGGGCAAGTGAAGCAATAGCCTTGTCGGCAGCGTTCTTTGCAGCAAAAATCATCATCCCGATTCCCATGTTGAATGTGGTATACATCTCCCGCATGCTGACATCCCCCTCTTTCTGGATCAGAGAAAATATGGGGGGTTTGGGGAAGGATGAAAGATTAATTTTTACCCCGGCATTCGCGGGAAGTATGCGCGGAATATTTTCATAAAAACCGCCGCCAGTAATGTGGACAATCCCCTTTATTGCAGCCCCCGTTTCCAGGCACGAGATGACACTTCGCGTATATATACGGGTTGGCGCGAGCAAAGTTTTCCCGAGTGTGTCGGAAAGTTCATCGATTTTCAGGTTGATATCGTATTTTTTAATATCGAAAAGAATTTTCCGCACGAGAGAAAACCCGTTGGAATGTACCCCGGTTGATGGGAGGCCGATGATGACGTCCCCTGGAGTGATTGTCGTTCCGTCAATTATATCTTTCCTGTCAACAACGCCGACTGCGAACCCGGCTATATCATAGTCATCAGGGTCCATGACATTCGGGTGTTCAGCAGTCTCCCCGCCGACCAGACTGCAATTTCCCTGTTTGCACCCCTCCGCAAGGCCTTTGACTATATCGACAAGGACATCCTCGTTCATGCGCCCGCATGCGATGTAATCCAGAAAAAACAGGGGGCGCGCACCCGATACCACTATATCGTTTACACACATGGCAACGGCATCAATGCCGATTGTATCGTGAATATTCATTTTTTGGGCAATTTTAAGTTTTGTGCCGACACCGTCAGTTCCTGAAACAAGAACCGGCTCTTTCATTTCCGGGAAAGACCCAGAAAAAAGGGCCCCGAATCCGCCGAGTTCGGTTATGACGCGGTTGGAAAAAGTTGATTTGACGATCGGTGCGATCCGTTTGACAAAGTTATTTCCCCCTTCAACATCAACACCTGCGTCTTTATAAGTTATGCCCATAGCAGATCCCCCATTGCATTACATATTAATAAAGCCCCTTTTATTCTACATTTTATTTTCGGCAAGCAGTTTTTTGTGAATATGTAATATGCTCCCTGTATAAAGATTCTTATAAATTAAAATCCGTCATGGCCATTATTCCTTTTGAATCAGTCGAAATTGTCGCCATAACCTTATAATTTCCTTTTTCGCTCATAGTAAAACCGGCAGCATAATATACAAAATCGTCACCTGAAATATGGCGTGTTTCTTTTTTTATGGTAGAGTTGTCCGGGCTCGTGAGTTCAATATCAACTATTGCGTTTGGGATAAATTTTTTTGTGGTTTTGTCGGTAAGGGAGAGTATGATAATATAATCGCCCTCTTCTCCATCAAGGGACCCGGTTTTAATTTTTTTTGTGATTGAGTCCTGTGTTGAACGATTGAGAAGATTGAATTCGGCCAGGATCGAACCGATTTCAACAGTTTTGTTGTTGCTGAGGGTTGATTCAATCATCCTGTTTCGCTGGCATGAGGCCGAGATGACAAGCAGGGCCCCGAGTATAATGACTAATCCTTTTTTCATCGAAAAGCTCCTTTATAAAAATTCGTCCCATTACATGTCATTCCCGCGCAGGCGGGAATCCTTAAATCGCGTCTGGCGAGAAGGATCCCCGTATGCACGGGGATGACATATGGTTGAAAGGTCAAGGTTCACCCCCGGAAAATGGGCATATACATAATTAATAAGTAAATATTGAATTTTTCAGTTGCAAATTCTTATGTCAATAAATTTCTTATGATAATTATGCATAAAAAAATCTTAATCTTGGCAGATATCGAAGGGAGTTCAGGCTGCCTGAGCTACCGGCATTCATCTTTTATGACGCATCAGTGGTATCATGCCTGCATCGAAATGTCGCATGATATCAATGCTGTGGTAACCGCCCTTTTCGGGGCCGGTGTTGATGAAATTACAATCAAGGATTTTCATCGTACCGGATATAATATTCTGAGACACCTTGTAGATAAACGGGCACGAATAGTGTATGGATATCATGAGGGCCCGGTTCCCGGCATCGGCGATCCGGGAAATGCGACAGGACTCATGATGATCGGGCTTCATGCAGCCTCAGGGACCGGCGGTTTTCTAGCTCATACATTGACATCCCGGCTGGCAAGTATTGGAGTGAACGGGAAATGGTGCGCCGAATGTGAACTGTTTGCATCTTCCCTTGAACCCTACGGGCTGCAGCCGATTTTCTTTTCAGGATGCCCGGTTGCCTGCGCTCAGGCAGTCGAACGAATGCCCGGCATCCTTTTTAAGACAATCGATAAATCGAAAAATGACAATTTTGATTCTGCAATCTGGCGCCAGGAACTTGGTCGCGCGGCGGTGGAATCCCTTTTTTCAAATGTTCCTCCCTATCGCCTTCACGGTCCGTTTGATGTTGCCGTGATTATGCGGGATGGTCCAGGCATAGCGTCACTACGTGCCCGGCGATGGAAACTGGACCACAACAATGATACGCTGTTTTTTCGTTCAAATGATTTTGATGCATTGTATCATCAGCTCATCAAACTATGTTATTTAAATACCTTTACTTCGAGGATGCTGCCGATAAGTCTTGCCCTTTTTAATTTGATGGGCAGATTGGGATATCAGTGGCTGCGTTTTAAAGGATATTTTAAATAGAGGCAATGATGATCGAGTGCAATCAAACATTGAAAAGATATTTAACAATGTCCCCTTCCTGTATAATATATTCTTTGCCTTCCGATTTATACAATCCCTTCTCTTTTACTGCGTGTTCGGTACCATATGCAGCGAGGTCTTTATAATTATAAACTTCGGCCCTGATGAATCCCCGTTCGAAATCTGTATGGATTTTTCCTGCCGCTTTGACGGCCGGGGTCCCGCGTTTAACGGTCCATGCCTGGAGATCGGTTGCGGCAGTATAATAG
>JBFZEZ010000263.1:0-4904 GCA_041306585.1 Spirochaetota bacterium
GTATTACTATCCTGTACACATGGGAAAAGAATATGAAACTCGTGATTGCCACAAAAAATATTAATAAAGTCAGGGAAATCAGGGATAAATTTTCAGATTTTAAAAACCTGGAGATCATGTCGATTGATGATTTCCCGGGGATCCCCGATGTGATTGAAGACGGCGAAACATTCGAAGAAAACTCCCGAAAAAAAGCACTATCCATTTCCCGGCAGATCACCCTCCCGGTAATGGCTGATGATTCAGGACTTGTTGTCGATGCACTGGGAGGCCGCCCCGGCGTTTATTCAGCACGGTATGGGGGGAGCGGAATCACTGATGCCGATAGATACATGCTTCTCATTAGAGAGATGCGGGATGTCCCTGTCCACGAAAGAACAGCCCGTTTCGTCTGCGTTATTTCAATTGTGCTCCCGGACGGCAGGACATTTGAAGCCCGGGGGGAATGTGAAGGAATGATCATAGACACACCCCGGGGAGATCATGGTTTCGGTTATGATCCCGTTTTCCTAGTCCCCTCTCTCAACAAAACAATGGCCGAACTTACAACATACGAAAAAAACAGGATAAGCCACAGGGCCCTGGCCCTTGAGAAAACAAGGGACATCATTAATTCAATAACATCATAGACCATTAATGGAAAAAGCACTTTCAGATTTATTAATATCCCGCTTATTCGCATTTTACGGAGATGTCCGGCCGGATCTCAGGTATGACAATATCTACCAGCTCACTATTGCGGTCGTGCTTTCAGCCCAGACTACCGATAAGCAGGTAAATGCAGTCACGCCGGCGCTTTTCAGCCGTTACCCCGATTTCACACGTCTTGCCTCCTCATCCTTACGGGATGTCATGAGGATCATTCGATCAGTCGGATTCTACAGGGTGAAGGCGAAACATATAATTTCGCTGGCCTCGATGATTGAGAAAACATATCATGGCCGCGTTCCTGAAGGCATGGAGGAACTCATCTCGCTCCCGGGTGTCGGCAGAAAATCGGCAAATGTCATCATCGCCATGGGACATGGAAGACCAGCGTTTGCCGTGGATACACACATCATCAGGATTGCTAACAGGCTTGGTTATATCGATTCCAATGATCCCCGACGCATCGAGGAAGTCCTGACCGGCATCATACCGCGTTCACAATGGATCCGGTGCCACCTCACCCTCATCAGGCATGGAAGGGCAACCTGCATCGCGCGGAATCCACATTGCAGGGAATGCCCTGTCAATGATCTGTGTCCCGGCTCTCGCGCAGCATAGGACCTCTTTAAAATTCATTTTTTCTCTGCGGGTCTGGCATTCGGATCAGTGGACGCCATTATATTAATATAATAATTATAAAATTCGATTATAACCATCAGGTCATTCTTCTTTGCGCGGGTTCTTCTTGCGGGATCGATACCGGTGATTTTCACAAGAGCATTGTACGCCTCGTTTGAAAGCTGACTGTTGATTCCGGTCAATAAATTGATCAAAAGCGGGATTGACCCCTGGGAACCGCTCCTCCCAATCACGCGTATTGCCCATGTACGGTAATCCTGGTTCCCGTTATACAGTCGTTCAATAAAATCACCGCTGTTTTCACCGTAATATCTGGCAATATACTTGATGAAATTCGTGCCATTGACAAGATTGTTCCCGTTGGAGATTGATTCGCTCTGCGCATATGTAATGAGAGTAGTGTACGAAAGCCTGATCTCCCTTTTTATCATATAGCGGGCGATCATATCGGTTTGCTGTATGGGATGTGAAGTAAAAAGTTTTTCCCATTCTGCTTGTGTAAAATTAATTTTCTTTTTGTATCTGCGGGCGTAATACATGAGATCGGGAATCAGCTCGCCATTCGTAGATTGAAACACATATGTTTTAAGGTCTGACATGGGAAATTCATACCCCATTTTCAACAGGGTGAGGGCCGACTTGTTCTGCTTATATGAACCGAAATCTGAATATGTATAGAGTGCGACATACATCCCGATTATCATGAAATAGAGAAACACGCCGCTTGCAATTGATGCGACAATCGATTTAAAAAGCTTCCCTTCATAATAGAAAAATTCAAATATGACGAAAAACAAAAGGATGACGAATTCCGCTATTTTCAGCGCAGTTACTATGATCCCGGAGGATATAAACATATAGAGGGTTTTATAAAAAATAAAATGAATCACGAGTGTCGCCAGGAAAAGCGGGACCGTTATCTTGGGGTCTTTTTTCAGTTTTAAAAAAAGAAGAAGCAGTACAGACATGAAAATATTAGCGGTATTTTTACCGTATAACAGCATAAAAATCGACTTCCAGAACCAGTCGGGCGTCCCGATCGATTCGATGAATAAAAAGACCCCGGAAATAAAATAAATGAGGAGATACGGCGCGACACGGGTGACAAAAAAAAGAATATATATCCCGAATCTCCCGTATGTCCGTGCGAAGTCCTTCCTCAGGGGTGATATTTTGATCTGGGAAAAATTAAAGATCATATAAAAGGAAAAAACGAATATGTAGACTTTGACGATAACCGAAATGCCGGCCCACTCATAAAAAACATTGAAAAAAATATTGATTAACGCGAGGGCCCCGAGTATATAAAATAACGTCGTGAGTTTTTTCAGCTGATTGGATAATATTGATAGGGCAAACATAATAACGCCTTTCCGGGATTATCCGCGGTCGTGTGCGGGTAATAATTGCTTCAAAACCGCCACTCGCGGTATACCACTATAATCATTCATGACCGACACGGAAAATCCATTACTTTTTCCAGTATCCTCGATAAATTCTTTCATTTCACCCCCGATCTCAAGGAGGCATATCCCGTTTCCCTTGAGATACCGTCCCGCGCCCGCGATAATCTTCTGCAGGTGATGACGTCCGTTATTCTTCGAATAAAGGGCAATCCGCGGTTCAAAGGCCAGATCGGGCTGTAATGTATCCTCGATCGACGGGTCTACATAGGGGGGATTGGAGACAATCAGATGGAAACGCATGTTTTTCACAGGGGCAAAAAGGTCCCCTTTTTTAAATGTTATTTCGCCGCTGCCGAGCAGTACGCGCCCATTCCTTCGCGCAACAGCCAGGGCCTTGTCGGAAAGATCCGATGCGTATACATCGCAATCCCTCCTATTTGTTTTGAATGCTATGGCAATGGCACCGGAACCTGTACCGATATCGAGTACGGCAGCGTACTGCGGGGCATAATACACCGCCAGGTCAACCAGAAGCTCGGTCTCCGGCCTGGGAATGAGGACACTCTTGGTGACTGAAAAATCGAGTGAATAAAATTCTTTTTTCCCTGTTATGTAGGCAACCGGTTCGAACTTCAGCCTGCGCGATATAAGACGTTTGACTGCGCGGCCCGCTTCAGCGGCCACGGGGCGCGATTCATCCACGATCAGCTTGAAACGTTCGATACCGAGGGCATGTGCTACAAGAATGTGGGCATCCAGATGCGGGTTTGCGATCCCCCCTTCCTTGAGGCGATTGATGGATTCCCGAAGCAACTCGCCAGTGTTCATCATGCCATCTCCGTGCGGTTATTTTACTGCAACCTTCAGACGCTCTTCGATTTCGCTCTTCTTGAGCCCTTCAATTGTTTCATCGAGATCGCCGTCCATAACTTTTTCAAGAGAATACAGGGTGAGGCCGATGCGGTGATCGGTCATTCGTGACTGGGGGAAATTATAAGTTCGTATGCGTTCGCTTCGGTCGCCTGAGCCGACCATGGACTTGCGCAATTCAGACTCCTTGTCAAGGCGTTCCTGCATCACCTGTTCAAGAAGACGGGCACGCAGGACCCTGAGGGCCTTTGTCTTGTTTTTTAATTGGGATTTTTCATCCTGACAGGTGACCACCATGTTGGTCGGCAAATGCGTTATGCGCACCGCGGAATCAGTGGTATTGACCGACTGGCCCCCATGCCCCGATGAACGGTACACATCGATCCTGAGATCATTCGGATCTATTTTAATATCGTCTTCTTCAGCCTCAATCATGACAGCCACGGTCACTGCGGAAGTATGGATCCTTCCGCTCGCTTCGGTTGTCGGCACCCGCTGTACGCGGTGCACCCCCGACTCGAACTTGAGACTGTCAAAGGCATCCTGGTGCTTGACAGAAAATACGATTTCCTTGTAGCCGCCGATCCCTGTCGGGTTGGCCTCCATCAGTTCGAACCGCCACCCCTTTGTGTCGATATAGCGGGAATACATCCTGAAGAGGTCTGCAACAAACAGGGCCGCTTCCTCACCGCCGGTCCCGGCGCGGATCTCCATGATCATGTCCTTGCCTGAATTAGGATCCTTAGGGAGGAGCATGAGAAGAAGTTTCTCCTCCGCTTCCTTTATACGTGTTTCCAGACTCGCTATCTCGCTGCGAAGCATCTCCTTCATCTCATCATCTTTTTCGTTCTCGAGGATCTCACTGGAATCGGCATATTCCTGTTTAAACTTTTTATATTCATCATATTTCAAAACAATCGGCGCGAGCTGTGAGCGTTCCTGATTAAGCTTTTTAAATATTGACTGATCGGAAATATTTTCCGGTTTGGACATTTCTATGTCAAGTTCATGGAGGCGCCGACTTAACGCGTTGAGTTTGTCTTCCATAGAACCAAAGCTCCTAAAAAAAAATAGCGGTCTGTACCGCTGGTAAAATCTGTGCTCCCGGGAGGACTCGAACCACCGACACACGGTTTAGGAAACCGCTGCTCTATCCACCTGAGCTACGGGAGCCTGGATATGAATACCTCATCTAATACATATATATATTATTCAAGAAAAAAATTGCAGAAAAAATAAAATTAACGGGCGGCTCCGCCGCCCGGGAGGGTTTTTGCAGGGCTGTGCCCTGCACCCTTATGGAAATGCATCCAATGCATTCGAAGATCGGAAGAGCACACG
>JBFZEZ010000264.1:0-4244 GCA_041306585.1 Spirochaetota bacterium
CCGGGTAGGGTTCATTTTCGAGGAACCGCTGATGAAGCTGTATCGCTGCGGAAAGATACCAGAGATCCCCGCACGTTTCTGCTTTCTTCAGAAGATCAATAACCAGGGTCGGAGTAACAAACGGTATCTTTTCGCAAAGAGTTTCGAGAGTCGTAATAATGTGGGACTTATTTTTTTCCTTCTCCAGCAGCTGTTCGGTCAGGGAATTCACAATTTCAAGTTGTATTTCATGTGACTGGGATTCAAAATTCTGAATAAAGTGTGATATATCCAGAATTTCTTTACCGAAAACTGATTTCACGCCTTTTTCAATGATAGTGGTAATGCACGCCTGCCTTCGGATCTTCTGGTGGATTTTTGTCGCACTTATGATACTCTCAAAAAACAATGTGCGGTCTTTTTCAAGAATAGAGACCGTTGCCAGGGCTTTTGCGAGTTCGGCATGTAATACAGCGCGTTTTGAAATATCGCTGATCTCCTCAATGATATGATATGATCGATAGAGGAGTTTTTCATCACGGGTTGTGATCGCCCATTCAATAAGAAGAGGAATAATATCGATCATGATATCTGATCGATATTTCTGGAAGCTGATTCGTTCAAGCAAATTTATTCCATAATCGATGAAATGGGAATTCCCTTCATAAACTCCAGCCGCTATGAGGGCTTGGGCCATCATGGCGATAACTCTTGACTGATAACTTTTTTTACTTAACTTGTTTGAAAGAGCGTTAACACATTTCAACCATTTTTCATCCTTTGTGGTTATAAATTGCTGGATAATCTGCGAAAATAAATCGTCAATATCACTATTGAGAAGATCGGGAAGTGCAAGCAACAGTTCCGGTTTATTCTTTTTGAATGCTGTCGTCGTGATTAGTCTGTTAATATCTTTTATAAGTGTCTTTTGCGCCCGTTTTCCCTTCTCCTTATAAACATCCATTACACTATCTTCAAGAATTTCCCAGTCCTCTTCTGATAGTGCCTCATGTACTTTTTTTATAATTTCCGGTGAGCTTACCATTACTCTATCACTGTATGAAAGGGTTGATAAACTCAATTTAACTCAAATAGTTATTAAACTTTTTGATTTATTTTACGCTTAATTCTAATTTTTTTTGTTATAATAGAACAAAATTTTTGACTTTTTTCAAAATATCTCGCAAAATATAAATTATTTTCCCGCAATCTGCAAAATTATGAATTATTTATCAAATTCTCTGTCGGTAAAAAATCTTTCCTGTGCGAGCATTATTATATTTTTAATAAGATCCCAGAATCAGGGTTTTTGGGAAGTGATGATTTTTGAGATAGTACCCATCAGCTCCTGGTGAAAAATTTCCGCGGTTTTTGGTGTGTCAGAATCTACAATGACCCTTATTATCGGTTCAGTTCCGGATGTACGGACAAGTGCCCATGAAGAATCCTGGAAAATTTTTATCCCATCTGTCAAATCCAGGGGATATTGAGCATATATTTTTTTGAGAGATTCAAGAACCTGAGTTCCGAGGGGAGAGTTGATTTTATCCTTGATTATGTACCGTTCCGGCAAGGCTTTTGTCAATGCCGAGATTTTTTTGCCTGTTGAAGCAAGAATAAATACCATCATTGCAGCTGTCATACCGCCGTCACGGCAAAACTGGTGGTCAGGGAAGATCAGCCCCCCGTTCCCTTCACCTCCGAATACCACATCATCTCCCCTCCCGATAAGTCCCCTCATTGTCCGGGCAACATAGATACTTCCAACAGGAGTGTAGATTACTGTGCAGCCTTCACTTTTAGCTACAACCTCAACCAGTTGTGAAGTGCTCACCGGCGTAACGATTATACCTTTTTTCTGGTGACATAAAAATTGTGCAATTAATGAAAACTCTTTGTTTTCTTCAATAAATTGTCCATTTTCATCAATAAATACAGCCCGATCTGCGTCACCGTCATGCGCAATTCCAAAGGCAGACCCGCTGCTGATGACGAGTTCAGATAATACTTTGAGCCCCTCGGAAGAAGGTTCCGGCAGTCTGCCAGGGAACGTTCCATCAACTACTCCATTGAGTGTGATGACACGGCAGCCCATTTTTGTAAGGATTTGGGGTGTTGTAAGGCATGCGGGACCCGATCCGGGATCAACTACAACGGTTATTGTGGATCCAATACCGGGAGGAAATTTTTGTACAATTGCATCTATATATTCTCCTACCAGATGGGGTGCATGAGTCTCGATCCCGACAACATCCCATGATTTGACAGGACCGGAGGGTTCGAGTATCAGCTGTTCGAGCTTGAGTGTCTCTTCGTCCCCCATTTCTGTACCATCATCTTCAATGATCTTGACACCATTGTATTCGGGGGGATTATGCGAAGCAGTTATCACTGCGCCCCCATCAAAATGCTCCTTGATGAGGTACTGAAGTGCCGGCGTAGGCAGGATGCCGCAATCAACAACATCACACCCTGTTGCAAGCAATCCCGCTTTGATCGCGTTTACAAGAGTTTCGCCCGAGGTCCGGGTATCACGTCCAACCGCAATACATCCTTTTCGCATTGTACCGAGAGCTTTACCAATGCTCAGTACAAGCTCAGGGGTCAAATCTTTACCAACAACACCTCGAACACCATTGGTTCCAAATAACTGTTTTTGAAATTTTTTCGATGGCATGTAATCGTACTCCCTTATTTTTTATTGGTAAAATTTTCAAAAAGACTGAGTGAAGTCAGAACTTCGTTGATGGCTGGATTTTTCAGTATGCAGTTATCCGCAGGTAATTCACCGATGACAATCTTTGAAAAAGCCCGTTGTTTAAATCCTTCAATTATCGCAAAATCGATATCCTGATTGAAAAGCATGCATAAGACCTCATCAAGAGAGTAATTATGTATTGCAACTACTGATTTATGAGCATCTATTCCTACGGATATGTCTGCACCCGCATTAAAAAAAACTGTGGTATCCTTTCCCTCTTCGATTTCGAACGAGTGATCCCCAAGGTGCTTAATCACCGCAACATTCCCCATTTTTTTGAGTTCGGGAATCAGATTTTTGATAAAGGTTGTCTTTCCTGAATTCGATCTACCGACAATCTGGATTATTCTCATTTCAGTGTATCTCCTGGATCATTCTATATTTTTTACGGTGAAAATTTTTCACTGAATTTAACCACCCCGCTTTTTTCATAGGGTTTCATTCTCCCGGATCGATACCCGAAGTATCCTTATCAGATGTTGATTTCTGTTTCATAAGTACGGTTCCGTCCAATGCAAGCGTTTTATCAACGTCTGGAAGAATTTCTTCGTGTTTTAAAGCGGTAGCTGAGGTGCTCTCAACAGTATGGGAAACATGAACCTCTGATTTTTTGTTGCTTTCATCCACAGAGGAAATAATTGCTTTTGGTTCCGGTTTGACAGATGATGGAATCTGGGGAGACGTTACCGGTTCATGTTCATGCGCATCACCGTCATCCGATCTCGATTTCAGAATCGTTTTGGCGGCTTCTCCAACGCTTCGCATCACTTTGGTGATACGGTCTTCGATATCAATCTCTTCGTCAATATCAAGTGTTGTTCCTTCAACTTCGAGAAGAAAACGGGCAACTTCACTTGCTTCAAAGAGGAGATCATCCAGTTCATCTGTAGTAAAAAAACCACACATAGCTCCGTAGAAAAACGTGGCGCTGGCTTTCCGAACTTTCTTTTTGAATGAGTTTCGTGCCTGATTGACCGCTTGGGGGGAATATGTATCTTCCATGAAAGGGACAAGCTGGGGGAGGTGGTTTCCGATGAAGGTCATCTCTGCACCTCCTGATGTGCGAAAATCCGTGCATAACCGGGCAAGCGCCCATTCCCGTGCGGTAATATAGGTACGTTTACGCAGGAACTGGTTTACTTTCCGGTAAGTAGCTCCTTCAACCTTTTTGAATTTTTTATACTTGTTTACTTCAAGCTGGATACGCGTCTCATCCATTTTTAACACCCGGATGTTCGATATGACTGCAGCGGTTGATTCGGTATACGTTTAACGTATAGCATTATATGGTTTATAACTATTAAAATATTGATAAATACTTCCCGGTTTTTTACATATTTTACGTTGGAAAAGGAAATTTTTAACCCAAATCCCCCAAAGTTCCGATTAAGTGAGTGGACCCGATGATAAATAGTTCAGGAGCTACGCAATGAATCCGGGATAATTGAAACGAGAAATCAAAAGGGACCAGTGATCTTAATCAATCCTCCTATTCCTTGAAATA
>JBFZEZ010000265.1:0-3489 GCA_041306585.1 Spirochaetota bacterium
TGTCTTTTTTAGTGGCGTTTTAAAGTAAGCATCCGATGTCGCTTCGGAGTTTATCCTGGCTTACTTTTTCCGGATCATCGTAATACAGGCCGATTCCCCTATCGCATTTCATGGAAAATTCCTTCTCCAGGGTTTCAGTCACTTTATTCATAACATCGCCGACTTTCGAGTATGGCCCGATATGCTCCTCGTAAGCAACGGTAAAGGGCCCTATCTTCTTTTCGGTTATGACGATCTTTGTGAACATCCCGCTGTAACCGAGAAAGCCCACCAGTGCTGCGACAAGGACTAAAATGATAATTATGACTTTTTTCATAGATGCCTCCCTCAAAGAATGGATATCCTTTAAGTTAAAAAGTAGTATATTTTGCATTAAATAAAGTCAATAATATAATTTTGCAAGGTGGGATTATTTTTTAAAAACATCATCATCAAAATTTTCAGGGGTTACTTTGAATAATTTTTATATATTTCATAGTACGTATGATGTTTCCTATGGCTTTGAAAGAGGCATGTTGCCATACGGAGTTACTATTGTAAAGAATAGTCGTTTCAACCTGGTTTTTGTTCAGATTATTTATTAAGCGCATAAGGGGTGCGACCATTGATGAATTTATATAAACCAGTTCTTCAAATTTAATTATGAGATCTTTTCCTTTTAATTCATCCATTATCTCTTCGAAATATGGATTGAGAAATTCTCCAGGACTCTGATCCAGACTTTCACCAAGCCATCTCATGACATATTTCCCATCAATCTCCTCGATTTGAATTTCAAGGGATCCTTCTTTCAATTTTTTCATGTAAATATAGTGATACAAAAATTTTCAAATTTCAATAAAAAAATCAAAAAAATAAATCTTTTTTTTATAAAATACCGTTTCCATACGTATTAATAGGTGTTGCCTAGCATGAAGATTGAATCCTTCAAAGATTCGGCAATCAAAAAGACATGCACTTTTTATCACGGTGCATGATAATAAAATTCTTTAAAAAGGAGAAATGCAATGAGCACACAGGCACAAGCAACTATTGAAGGTTTTGTAACACACACCCCTGTATTAAAACACACGAAAAACGGGAAATCCCTCTGTTCATTTACCCTGGCCGTAAATCATTACTCAAGGGATGAAACCCCTCCCCAAGTATCTTTCATAGATGTTGATACATGGGAAAAAGTGGCTGATCTGTGTTCTGAAAAAGTAAAAAAAGGAAAAAAACTCCTGGTATTCGGAAATCTGAGGCAGGAACGCTGGGAAGGCACTGACGGAAAAACACGTTCCCGCATGAAGATAATCGGGCGTGAGATTCGATTTATAGAATTTACCCCGAAATCAGAAAACAACCCGGAAGTTGTCGGAAACGCACAATCGAAAAATTCGTAATTACGTTAATACATTTGTAGAGCCGCAAGATTTTGCGGCTCTACATATTGTGCAGCTCTACTCAACAACAATTTGTCATTCCCGTGTAGGCGGGGATCCTTCTCACTAAACGTGAATTAAGGATTCCCGCCTGCGCGGGAATGACATGGATAATTACCCCCCACAAAAAAAACATTAATCAAAAATACATCGCAATTTGTTGACAAAATGATGACACGGGTTTATATTATATTTAGATACATATGGATTGCAGCATGCATGGAGGGGGATTGCTTTTCAATGGTTTTTGAAATTATTAAAATATCAAAAATGCTCGACGATGTAATTGATTACGATAGAATCATATTTAAATCAATCGCCGCCGATGTGCTCGATCTCGACAATGCCGAGAGCCTGTGGATTATTTTCATGGTGCTGATCAACGGGGGTGCCAGAAAAATCATACTTGATATGCAGGGCCTGGATTTCATCGACAGCTCAGGTATAGGAATAATAATCAAAACTGCGCAATTAGTCCGAAGTAAAAAAGGAGAGATCTGCCTGATTAAGGTTCCCCCTCGGATTGACACAATATTCAAGCCGGTTGGACTGAACAGGTTCATCAAGATGTTCGACACCGAAGAGAAAGGGGTCAATTATCTAAAACTTTTCTGATTGCCTTTTATTTTAATCAACGCTTTTTATAGCGGTCCGGGGCATCAAATATATCAAGTACCTGCACCCTTGTTGAAAATTCTGCGGAATGCGTTATCCCTTCGGGGATAAAATACCAGTCCCCTTTCTTATAGGTATTGGTTTTACCATCGATAGTAAGCGCCAGGCTTCCCTCTATTACTGTACCCCACTGTGCGCAGTGGGAATGGGGGGGAAGGATACCGACCGGTTCTATGTCAAAAAAAACGACCTGGGTCTTTTCCCCCTGAAGCAGCCAGCCGCGAATACCTTTGAGATTCACGTCCACCTCGGGTAATCCCCTCAGCATTTCGGGAAAAGGGGTCCCGTCCCATTTTTTCATAAGGCTGATCATCTCATTCATACCGCCTCCTGCAATTACCCGATCAATAAGGGATTAAATTATTCCTTTAGAATACCCGCCATCTATCTGGAGGGCGATGCCGGTTATATACGCCCCCCCTTCAGATGCCAAAAACGCAATCGCCTGTGCGAATTCATCAGGAGTACCTATTCGCCCGACAGGTATAGAGGCCTGAAGCTGACGATAGAAATCCTGCTCGCTACCCTTTCCGTTCGCGATGAATGTACGCGCAATGCCCTCAACACGCTCGGTTTTTATGTAACCAGGGCAGACGCAATTGACAGTTATTCCCAGGGGCGCCACCTGGTTCGAAAGGGTCTTTGAAAAGCCGAGCACCCCGGACCGCGCCGTGTTCGAAAGTATCAGGTTATCTATCGGCTGGCGCGCAGCTATTGATGTTATATTTATGATCCTCCCCCATTTCTTTTCCTTCATAGAGGGGAGTGCCGCATAACAAAGATTTATCGTTGACAGCAGGTTCAGGTTGATCGCCTTTTTGTAATCATCGAGGGTGAAGTCCTCATGCATCCCCGGCGGCGGCCCGCCCGCGTTGCACACGAGAATGTCAATTCCACCGTATGCATTCACAACATCGCCCACCAGACTCTGTACCGCTTTTTCGTCGCTCACATCTGCGACCAGTCCGATGACCTCCCCTTTTGTTGCAGCCGCAATTTCATCACGGGCTTTCTTGATGTCGTCGGCTTTTCTGCTGCACAGTGCAACCCGCGCTCCTTCCATTGAAAGACGAAGGGCTGTTGCGAAACCGAGTCCGCGGCTCGATGCCGTCACCAGGGCTGTTTTATTTTTGATGCCAAGATCCATACCTGCCTCCAGGGGAATTTTTTAATCGGTATCGGGTACCGAGGCCACAGCACGAATCCAACCGGCGCTGGCGCCCTTTATTTTTATTGGAAAACAAAAAAACGTGAAACCGGTCGGAGGCAACTGGTCGAGATTTGTCAGCTTTTCGATATGGCAATATCCCTTTTCAATTCCAGCGAAATGCCCCTCCCATATGATCGACGAGTCATGCGACAATTTAAATTCGTTCGCTATTATCCCCAG
>JBFZEZ010000266.1:0-5003 GCA_041306585.1 Spirochaetota bacterium
GGATAGGGGTTTTCTATACCGATATCAAAAAGAAAGGTAATGTCCCGGAGGGTCAAGCTGTCAATGTCACATTTTTCGATACTGACTTTAGGCCTTTTTACAATATCAAAGCTCTGGCAGCTGAATACAAAAAGGGGAAGGAAAAAAATAATTGGAAATTTTTTCATTTGTTTTTCCCATTTATAATAATTAAATTTATAATTTTCACTATCTCATGGGTGTCAATCTAAATTTCCATCATATGGTAGACGTACACAAAATATTTTGCATACTATTTATGTCAACCATTCAAGAATGCGGGAAACCATTTATGAATAATAGTTCATGATGTTCCTTTGCGGGGGTAACAACAGGGAAAAAATAACTGCTGATCAATAAGAGATTGAGTGTTCTTTTAAATATGCCGAAAGAATAATTAACTGTTCAATTTCATACCTTTTCAAATAAAGATAATAGAACTTCAGGAAATCCATATGAAAGTTGAAAAAAGATTACAACAGGTATTTGCCGCATCCCCTGAAATTCCTTTTAATAATAATTCAAAATTCATACTCTTCAGCGACTGCCACAGGGGTGATAATACCTGGGCCGATGATTTTGCCCATAATCAGAATATATATTTTCATGCCCTCCAATTTTATTATAACAAAAATTTCACTTATATTGAAATCGGGGACGGTGACGAATTATGGGAAACAAGAAATTTTTTTGATATCCGCGAAGCCTACAGCAATATCTTCTGGCTCCTGCATGAATTTTACAAAAAAAACCGTCTGCATATGATTTATGGAAATCATGATATGGTCAAAAAAGACAAAAAATTTATTGCCAAGTACCTGTATCGTTTTCGCGATCCCACAAAACATGAATATAAACCGTTATTCGAAAATATTACAATCCATGAAGGATTGATTTTAAACCATACCGCCACAAATAAAAAAATATTTTTAGTTCATGGCCACCAGGGGGATTTCATTAATGACCAAATCTGGCCTGTGGGGCGGCTCATGGTGCGGTACCTGTGGCGCAGTATTCAGCTTATCGGAATAATGGATCCCACGAGTCCTTCAAGAAACTATAAAAAAAGGGTCGGTATTGAAAAAAAAATTTCAGCATGGGCTGAAAAAAATAACCAGATAATCATTGCTGCGCATACACATCGGCCTTCATTTCCCGACAAAGGTCAACCTCCCTATTTTAACAGCGGGTGTTGTGTTCACCCCAGATGTATTACCGGTATCGAAATTGAAAAAGGGGCCCTCACACTTATAAAATGGTCGGTCACACCCGGCAAAAGCGGGGCCTTGTGTGTGGGGAGAGACGTTCTCGAGGGTCCGAAAAAAATCAGCGATTTATAGATTAACCTCATCAAGCTTATCAACAAGTCACATCAATGTAATTATCCAAAAGCCGCAGGGAAGACGACTTGTTACAAATCAACAAGTCGATTAATATCGAAAAACCACGCATTGACAATTCTTACTTGAAAGGACCCAAGTTTTAGGAATGAATTATCGAGTTTATGAGAATATACATAAAAATGGCTTGAACATATTATAATTCCATTGTAAGATTGAAGAATAGTTTTCCCGGTTATATGCTTAATTTCGGGTGTCCCGACATTTTTTGATCTGGAGAATCTTTTGACAACGGAAAAAAGTTTTTTACAAAGCATTAAACTTGAGATAAGCAGAAATTTCAAGCTGACGCCTTATGAAAGAATAGCATTTCATAAAATACTCGGTTTTTTAAAATCTGATATCGGATTGAGTATTCTTTTCAATGAACTCGACAAGGGGAATGAAGTCCGAGCAAGCGCCATTTCAACCATTATCAAATTCGACAATCCTGATATTATCACCCGGCTGATCCCGTATTTAAAAAAAAATATTTCAATAACTGAAAAAATCGATATTCTCAATTATGTCGAACAACATGGCGGGGAGTATGCCATACCCGATATAATTGATTTCATAGAAATCGAAAAGGAAAAACCAGGCTGGCAGGAGGTCGTGGCCAAAGCCTTTATTGTGCTTCGAAGTATCGGCGAAAATTCGGATCTTATACTCGACTTTCTCATGAAAATCATCAATGACCGCAATTCATCAAATGAAATTATTTCATATGCAATTTATACCCTTTCTTTGTTCAGAGTCATTTCAACCTTCGAGGAACTGGCAAAAAGGGATGACAATTCCATCTATTATGCAATTTTCAGGTCTCTCTATCGTTTAAGCTGTGACCTCATTAAAGTAAAGGTCAAAAGCGACGGAGACGAGGAACAGCTGTTTACATATTCTCCAGACAGCGAAGATAAAGTTGTCCTTGATATAAGGGTTTTTCTCGGCAAGATGTCATCACGTTTCGAGACATATTCAAACCAGACAAAGGTTGCTTTCATTAGTGTGATGATGTCAAGCAACCATCGGGAATTCCAGATTTACATCATGAAGGCCCTTACATCGAAAGATTATGAACTTATCACGATGACTCTTTATGCCATATTCGAAAACATAAACCACCTCAGGGACCCTGATAAGCTCTTCCGCAGTCTCATTGCTCTTTCAACAGAAACGGACAGGGACAACGATCTTATCATTGATATTTTTTCACATTTTTTCAGAACCCCGCGAAAATCGCGCCAATTCAACATTCTGCAAGACAAACTCTACAGCTATATCGTTGTTACCCTTGAAACATATTTTGAGACCTTCCGCAAGGAATTCATGATAACCGATGTCATTGAAAAAGGTTACCCCGAAAGTTTTCAGCGCGTACGGAAATTCATTCTAAAGCGGTTCACACCAGACATCAAAAAAGAGATTCTTAATTACCTTTCTTCAGAAACCCGCTCAACGATTTCGCAGGTTATCGCGGATCTCTCCCGATGGGTGACACATATCGATGAAGAGGAAAAGGGGGATCTGCTTGGTTTTTACGAGATACTTTTCGATTCTGATGTGAAATCTCGCTTAAATTCAGCAACACGTTTCGACGACATCAATTTCGAAAAAAAATATCTGAAAAACAGAATAATCCGGCTTTGCATGATTATTGGAGATCTCGGGATTCACGACGGGTCATCCGCCCTTGTAAATATTTACAACTACCTTAAAAAATATCCTGATCCGGCAATTATGGACGCAGTAATACGCACCCTTTCCCATTCTCAATTATTCCTACATGCTTGGCGAAATTGAAATCCTCCTTACAACAGGCTCGGATGAAGAACAGCACAAAGGGCTCGGCCTCCTCTCTCTTTTTTATGAACAGCGGTCATTAAATATCATCCTCGAATACCTCCAAAAACATTCATCCAGGGATTCCGATCTCCTTGTCATTGCCATCAATATCCTGTTTGAAAGGGATATTTTTGGAAACGTAACTGCTCAAAAAATATTAAAAGGGATAATTGAATCAAACAAAAAATCCGCAATCAGGAGCAGGGCAATCCTGACATTGGGTAAATGCGGGTTCGATTCGGATATCATTTTTCTTAACGAACTTTTTTCAACCCTCCAAAAAGATGATCCTAAAGATGTCATTGTTCTATCAATCGGATATATAATAGCCCTTAATAAAAACTATAAAAGGCGGGATGTTGTCAAATTTCTCCAGGAATATTTAAAAGATCCGGGGATTAATGTCAGGATATATTCATGCCTTCTTCTCACAACCCTGGGACATACAGAAGCGGCAAAATTGATCCGTGATATGCTTATTATTAAAAATAAAAACATACAGCGGGTGCTAATGCTGATCCTAGGCGAACTCAGGTCTATAGAATACTGCTTTTTCTTTATCTCCCTGCTTAACGAGGAATACGGCATTCAAAGGGATATTATCCCTTTAATAGAAATGCTCCCAGAACCGGACCTTCGTGAAATTGACGGATTCGTTGTCAATATTTTTCAAAAATTTGAAGCGCCGGATACAGGTGGTTCAGATGAACAGAAAAATGAAATCGGTCTTGTAATGAAAGGGCTGGAAGAAACAGAAGTCACGGTTTTGAAGATCGATGTTCGCTTTTATTCAGAAGAAAATGAGCTATCAAGTATTTCCGAAATTGTAAATCTGAATCTCATCATCAAGGCGCACATTGGATCCACCATTATTGACAGCAAGGGTATCATAATACGTATGTCAAATAATAAGATAATGGCTTATTTTGATGACCCGGTAACAGCAGGAAATACTGCTCTTCAGATATCGAAAAAAATGGGTCTGTTCAATAAATCGAGGATGGCAGAAAAGAACATCGGTGTTTTTATGCAGCTTATAACAGCTCATTCAAAATTAATTAATGAGGAACTGATTGTTTTTCCCGAATATATGTTTGCTGATCCGGAAAAATTTCCTCTGCAAAACAGGATCATGCTCAATGAAAATTTCATCCAAAAAATCGGTGATAAATTTGCATACAAGGTAATACCCGAAATTGTATTTCAAGATTCCGGTATGTTCATGAAACGTTTTGAACTCCTTAATTATGTAGATTTCAGCTCAATATCGAATGATATAATCAAGGTCATTGGCACCGAAGATGACAAAAAGCTTGAGATCCAGCTTCAAGTCGCAGAAGAACTGAAGCGCATTAAGCGAGAAAATCGTTCTGCGTCGGCAGTGTCCATTGCCCGTGACCTTGATGAAATCGGCAACCAGATTAAAAAACAGCTTAATGATATTGAACGGTATGTACAGCGCAGATCCACAGACCGGGAACTCAATAATAATGTAAAAAAAATGCTCACCAACCTGTATAATTACTACAAGGTTGAAATTTCAAGAATTATTATCGAGTAAAACTTGCACACATTCAATCTTAATTTTTCTATCTCCCCTACCTGAGACGGATAATTACGCCTCAAAATGCGCGGCGCTGCAAACAAGCCAGAGAACATTAGAATGACTTTTCAGCCATGCCTCATTACGTATCGTTCGAGCATACTTTACTTGATTTTTTTTGATTTCATTTGCAATCCATATATCATCATTGTAAATAA
>JBFZEZ010000267.1:0-3536 GCA_041306585.1 Spirochaetota bacterium
GCCTTCTCCGCGTGCTTATTGTATATGCAACGTACCGCGTCTTCGCTGAGCATCCAGGCGTCGAGATTCGCCGAAGGACGCCCTGTTATAAACGCATGAAACTTCGGGTCGATATAGTCAGGGCCGCTCTTGAATGCCGCCACGCTCCCGCCCCGCCTGACAAGCAGACGCATGATGGCAGCCGAAACCGTGGTCTTACCCGCGCCGCTATGCGTCCCCGCTATGACAATTGCCATCGCGCCCTCCGATCATCGACAAAAGTTCATCCTCGTCGCGCGGCATGCGGCCGAGCTTCAGCCTTTCCGCGATCCTGACGACAAGGGGCACGTTCAGTCCGGCGGCCGTAAGAAGCTCCCTGTCGCTGAAAACATTGGCAGGAGTATTAACAGCGAGAAACTTCCCGCCCCTGATCACGCACACCGTATCCGCCCACGCATACGCCAAATCTGAGTTATGCGTTGAAATAATAATAGTCTTCCCCTCATCGGACAGCTTCCCCAGAATACCGGAAATTTTTTTTTCATGCGCAGCGTCGAGCCAGGCAAAAGGCTCGTCCAGGATGACCGTCGGGGGTTCCATCGCGAGTACGGCCGCAATGGCGACCCGTTTTTTCTCGCCGTAACTCAGGCAGTGCACCGGCCGGTCCTTCAAACCGGCTACATCGGCCGTATCCATAACCGCATTCACGCGGCGCACGACCTCGGGCACCGGAAGGCCGAGGTTCTTCGGGCCGAACGAAATCTCCTGGAAAACCGTCGGCGCGAACAGCTGGACGTCAGGGTCCTGAAACACGAGGCCGATATTTTCAATCAGCATCCGCTCCTGCGCCTTCGTATGCGTTATACGCTCACCATTGAAGCGGTACTCCCCCCTGCGGGCCCTGCATAGGCCGTTCAGCAGAAGAAAAAGCGTCGACTTTCCCGAACCGTTCGGCCCTACGAAGGCGATTTTTTTTCCCTTCTCAAGTACGGCAGTCACCCCCTGAAGCGCCATGGTGCCGTCCGGGTAAGCATACCATATGTCTGATAATTCGATATGACTCATGACCGCGACCAGATAACTATAAAAATAAAAAGAACGCCCGCACCGGCAGTTCCAAGCACATGGTGAAAGCGAAACCGATATCCCCCCCCGACAAATGCCATCTCGCCGGTATAGCCCCGCGCCCGCATCGCGACATATGACCTTCTGCCGAAATCAAGCGATTTAATCAACACCGATGATATCAAACCCCCTGATGAGCGCACCCCGCGCGGAAAATTCGCATAACCGAGGCGTAACCGCTGCGCGACATACACCGACTCCGCCATCCCGATCAGAATAAAAATATTCCGGTAGACAAGGGTGCACAACTCCCGCATGACGGCAGGCGCCCTCAGTGTCTTTAAAATAAAATCGAATTCATGATGGGGGGTGGAAAGAATCAAAAAATACATCGATGCGGCCGAGGCAAAAGACCGCGCACTCACATGCAGGGCCTCTGCGGCCCCCCCTTTCCCGATCCCCAGATAAAAACCATGAATGGAAAAAAGCAGTTCGGATTCAAACGGCCGGGTGTCAACACTGAGCAGTATTGCAAAAGAACCCAACAGAATGAAGGAACCGGGCACTGCCATGAGCTTGATGTAATCACCAATCCCGGGCCGTATCAGCGCAAGGCTCGCCCCGGCAATGACAATAAACAAAAGCAGGGGGGCCCGCAACCCCCCGGCGCACAGCACGGCAGCGAGCGAGCCGATTGAAAAAATAAATTTCAGCATCGGGTGTACCCCGTCAAGCCCGCGTACATTCAGCATTCTTTCAATAATAAACATATCAGGTGCTCCGGGAACGCCCTACGTAAAATCCAACAGCAAAGCAGACCACCCCGGAACCGGCAGCGGCCTGGAGGGCAAAAAGCATGCTGGCAACTTCACTGCTCGGCGGGGTCCAGATCGAGGAAAACCACGGCTTGTAATCCGGGTTTTGCTCGGCAATGGCCGCACCCGCACGGTCATCAGCGCCGGCGAACTCGGCGTTTTTATTTACAATAAGCGGAAAGACAGCCAACCCGATGACGAGAATAATCATTGCGACTTGGGCAATACGATTTTTTATCATTGTGCGGATCATGACTCCCTCCTCTGATATCCCTGAATAATTTCGATACCGCGAAATTCCTCTCGTGCATAAGTCTGAAAGAGATTATACACAAAGACCGTTACAATCCCTTCGATGATGGCAAGGGGGAGCTGCGTAACTGCGAATATCCCGGCAAACTTCGCAAACGAAGCGGGCACCCCCGCGTGTATGTCCGGATGCGCGAACGCGAGTTGGGCCGATGTCACGAGATACGTGCCGAGGTCACCCAGGGCCGCAGCGCTGAAGACTGCGACAGATGTCTTTATCTTTATCTTTCTGCAGAGCCTGAATACAAAAAAGGCGATGAGGGGGCCGGCTATCCCCATGGAAAAGGTGTTGGCCCCAAGGGTCGTAATCCCGCCATGGGCCAGTAGAAGCGCCTGAAACAGAAGAACAATGAACCCCAAAACCGACATTACGGACGGCCCGAACATGACCGCACCAAGACCAACGCCCGTTGGGTGAGAACAGCTCCCGGTCATTGACGGGAGCTTCAGGGCCGAAAGGACAAACGCGAACGCCCCGGCTGCCGCAAGCATCATTTTCAGCTCATGGTTTTCAGTAATAATTTTTTTGATGTTCCTTATGCCGAAAAATAAAAATGGAAGTATAACAGCCCACCAGAAAGCAGCCCAGTAAACCGGAAGGAACCCCTCCATTATATGCATGCTAAAGGCGTCCTTCGGAAGCAGCAATAAAATCAAAAAAAAATTTCTTTTTTTCACAATCCCTCCGCCCTTTTTAAAATAATATCCACCAGCGCTGGTTCAAATCCGATAGGTTTTGCAATCTTAAAATCGATATGTGGAAACTCTCTCTTCAAACGATCTATCATTTCAGGTATGTCGCGTTTAATGTGCATCCCTTCATATAAAAAATACGGGACAACGATTATTTCATCGACGTCCTGCAGTGAGAAGGAATGAACTGCCTCATCCAACGACGGTTTGGCCATCTCCATATGGGCCCCCTCAACGCAATCGAATTCCCCGCGCGCCCTCACAGCCTGAACCATCTGCTGAAAGACCGCTACCGCGTCCCCTGATTTGCTTCCATGCCCTACGATCAATAATGCTTTTTTCATAATAATAAAAAATCCCCAGGGTCAAAATGACCTGGGGATCCCGTTTTCTCCTCAAGTGTAAATATGTATGCCGCGTCATTTCCTCGTGCTCGTCGGAAAAACGCACATGCCCAGGCAGGTCTTCTGGCTCCCGGATCGATCTAACAGCCGCGCCTTCCCATCAAAAAATCAGTTCATTTTTCAACAGTGGCTCATTGCGGCTCTCGTCCCCGGTCACAGCGGCGGGCCCGCACCCGATTTTCACGGGTTTCCCTTTGTCCCTGCAGATGCAGGAACCTGTACATGATCATCAAATGTCTATTAAGCTCCATTCTTCTATTTTGACAACAAA
>JBFZEZ010000268.1:0-3010 GCA_041306585.1 Spirochaetota bacterium
AACAGTGGAATAAACAGGGTTCGGTTGTGATATTTTCTCTTCATCCGCAGAACCGATGAGGCTTCCGGGATATAATTCCCATTCCCCATCGAGGGGAACAGGCCCATTTTTATAGAAATCCCAGGATCGAAGGTCAAGGGTGCCTTTCAATGCATGGGGTGTCGTCCGTGCGGAAGAATATGGACTGCAGGAAAAAATCTGGAAAACAATTCCTGTATAAATGATTAATAATATCACACGAAAATGCATAGTGTTAACTGTTAATTCTTTTTACAATATAACACATTTTAAATATTTAAAAGCATTTTTTTTAAGCGGATACATTAAAAAATGGTGAATGTGAGGGTCAGAATAGGGAGAATACGAGATGAAGGCGGATGAAAATAATTTTTTTCATCCGCTGCAGTTGTCATTTTTTTGATATCGCTGATGCAATCGCATCCCCGACATCCGATGTCTTTGCAGTCCCGCCCAGGTCCGGTGTCAGAATTCTTCCTTCAGACAGGACCCTTTCAACGGACTTCAATACTTCCTTCCCCCAGTTTTCATGCCCCAGAAAATCAAGCATCTGACTGGCGGACCAGATAGACGCCATCGGGTTCGCGAGTTGTTTACCCGCTATATCCGGGGCGGAACCGTGAACAGGTTCAAACATGGATGGATACGTTCTCTCCGGGTTAATGTTGGCCCCTGCGGCAAAACCCATTCCGCCCGCAATGGCAGCCCCTAAATCGGTCAATATATCCCCAAATAAATTTGATGTGACTATAACCTCATATTTTTGCGGTTGCTTGACGAAGAACATGGATGCAGCGTCCACCAGGTTCGAGTCAGTTTTTACATCAGGGTATTCTTTTCCGACTTCTTTAAATACTTGATCCCAGAATACCATTGAATAATTCAGGGCATTTCCTTTTGTGATGCTGGTCAGTGTCTTTTTTTCTTTTCTGGCAAGTTCATAAGCATACCTCATGATTCTTTCAGTGCCTTTCCTTGAGAATACGCTCATTTGCAAAACAACCTCTTCCGGTTTGTTTCTATACAGCCATTCACCGGCTCCTGCATATTCACCTTCACTGTTTTCTCTGACCACGATCATATCGATATCTTCTTTTTTAACATCTTTAAGGGGACATGGCGCCCCTTCAAGAAGTTTCACCGGCCTCAAATTCACATACTGGTCAAATTCTCTTCTGATTTTCAGCAGCAATTGCCAGACAGATATATGGTCCGGGACACCTGGAAAACCAACAGCGCCGAGATAGATGGCATCAAATTTTTTCAATTGTTCCAAGCCATCATCATCCATCATTTTCCCGTGTTTTAAATAATATTGGCAGCTCCATGGAAAATGGGTGAATTCGAACTGAATATTTCCGTCAAGCTCCCCGACTCTCTTCAATACCTTGATCCCTTCGGCTAAAACTTCCGGTCCTATTCCGTCACCAGCTATTACTGCAATTTTATAGACTTTCATTATATTTCTCCTTTAGGCTTGTCCTGCACAATCAATACACGATCTTCAATACTTCATCAAAATAATTCACGAAATGTGCCTTGAGCCCCTTCTTGATATAGTCGGGTAATTCGTCATAATCCTTTTTGTTTTCGATGGGGAAGATTATTGTTTTAACCTTGGCCCGTTTAGCCGCAATGGTCTTTTCCTTGACCCCGCCGATAGGCAGCACTTTGCCTGTTATGGTGAGCTCGCCGGTCATGGCTATGAAATTCTTGATTGGCTTATTTTTTACGAGTGAATAAAGGGCTGTTGCCATGGTAATCCCGGCTGATGGGCCGTCTTTGGGTGTAGCACCCGCCGGGACATGAAGGTGGATTATATGTTTCTCAAAATAATCTTCAGGGATCCCGTAATCTTTCACCCGCGAACTGATGTACGTATAGGCAATCTCAGTCGATTCCCGCATAACGTTTCCAAGCTGTCCCGTCTGTTTATACCCCTTGGCTTTGGAGGGTACCGCCGTTGCCTCGATATAGAGGGTCGCGCCCCCCATACTCGTCCATGCAAGCCCCAGGATGACGCCGGGTATCTTCTTGTCATAGAGCGAATCGTCGGTAAACACCGGTTTGCCGAGAAACTCCTCGAGATTTTTACCGTTAACGGTTATGGCTGTCATATCCCCTGCAGCGAACTTGCGCGTGGCCTTGCGCATTATCTTCTTGATATGTTTTTCAAGGCTCCTTACCCCGGCCTCGCGGGCATAACCGTCGATGATGCCGTGAATGGCTTCTGAATCCATGGAGACCATCCCCTTTTTGAGCCCGTGCTCTGTGAGCTGTTTGGGGAGGAGAAAACGCTTCGCAATCTGCATTTTCTCTTCGAGGATATAGCCGGAAAGGTTCATGATCTCCATACGATCCATAAGGGGGCGCGGGATGGTATCGAGCTGGTTAGCCGTGGCGATAAACAATGTATGCGATATATCAAAACGCAGGTCAAGGTAATGATCAAGAAATTGAGAGTTCTGTTCAGGATCGAGTACCTCAAGCAGGGCGGACGCCGGGTCCCCCTGGAAGCTGATGCCGATCTTGTCGATCTCGTCGAGCATGACAACCGGGTTCGAAACCCCAACCGATTTCATGCACTGGATGATCTTCCCCGGCATAGCGCCGATATAGGTGCGCCGGTGCCCCTTTATCTCAGCCTCATCGCGCATGCCCCCGAGCGAAAACCGGAAAAATTTCCTGTTTAACGCCTCAGCGACCGACTTCCCGATCGAAGTCTTACCAACCCCCGGGGGGCCCACAAAGCATATAATCGAACCGGTAATGTTCCCTTTCATCTTGCCGGTGCTGATGAATTCGAGTATACGCTCCTTGATGTCGTCGAGACCGTAATGATCGCGGTCGAGTATCTTCTTCGCTTTTTCGATATCGTAATTGTCCTCTGAGTAGATACCCCACGGAAGGGACGTAAGCCAGTCGATATAGTTTCTGCTTACCCCATATTCAGCCGAATGCGGCTCAAGAAGCTGCATTTTCGAGATCTCTT
>JBFZEZ010000269.1:0-4660 GCA_041306585.1 Spirochaetota bacterium
TCAGTAGTGTCAAAGGAAAGAGCAGGGGCTATCATAAAATCCTTACCCAGCATGAATTGAATAGCATCCACATCCATAGAGAGAAAATACTCGCTATTCGGATAATGAAGAATAGGATGCCGGACTACAGGATAGCCCTTTTCTTCTGCCTCTATAAATAAAGCCTTCCTGTAATCAGCCAATGCTGCATAAAGTTTAGCGAATTTTGCGTAGTGTTTTATGATTTCTTCATTATCATATACTTGAGCATTGCTGAAGCACGCCAGGCCTTCATGAGTTCGAAAAACTGCCGAGAAAGCATTTGCTTCTATCCACCTGAATAACAGGGTCTCTGTACGAATTAATCCAGGAATACCCATATTCATTGACATAAAACCGCCTATATCACTATGGTTCAGGCTGATGCCGGAAAAACCGCCATTCATTAAGCCAATTATAGCGCTCTTCAATCCATCATAATGGTCCCATGTAACTCCCTGATCGCCAAGCCATAATAATCGGCTGTAACCCGGGCTCTGGGTGTAACCAGCCCGGGTAAAATAAACGAGATCATCGCTTAAGCCAGTTTCGGACGCTACTTCAGCAGCTACTTCAGCATTTAGTTTGGCCCATTCTACAGGGTATAAATTATGAAATGTCTCTCCTGTGTAACCGTTAGCCAAATCCGCGTCGAAGGGCAAAGCCTCGCCAAAGTCCGCCATCCAACCCGAAAAGCCAATTCCGATTAAGTTTTGCTTTATAATGTCCTTAAGCCACAGTCGCGCATCAGGGTTGGTAATGTCAACTAAACCTGTAGAGAAATCACTTATTGCTTTTATGAAAATGGTACCATCTTGTTTCTTGACAAAATAGTCATTATCAATGGCTTCTTGGTATAAATTTCGACTGACATTTTCTTTTTCTGTTGGATCAACGATAAATGGACTGATATAACCCATGACTCGGACATTATTTTCACGCAACTCTGTCACCAGGTCATCCCAGCCGGGATAATGATCTTCATCAAGTTCCCAGTTCCACCATAACTGTGAAGCGGAGCCTCCCATTGTAATTCGCTGCCCAACCCAATCCTGCAGCCATAACGCGCTGATTGGAGTACCTGCATTCTTTAGCTGCTGATAGATATTATATACAACATCAGTGCCGCCCTGAAGTCCTACAACCGCACCTTCATTAATCCAGTCAGGCAGCGCCTGCATGCGGCCGCTGAAAAGGGTAAACGCTTCAATAAGGTCAAGCATTGATTTGCCATATAAAATACGTCCAATCATTTTGTTATTATATAGATGTACACTGACTTCATTATCATTGCTAAGATCAAAAACAGAATATTCGCTTGTCTCAAGGAATAAAGAACGCCGTTGATTTGTGACATATTGAGGAACACTGAAATAGCTTGTGAAAGTAGTTCCCACTAAACCTGAAGCAAACATGCTTATGAATGGTGTAAAAATTGAATCACCCCGTCCAACACCCTGCTCCTGTGTTAAGATTGGTATCTGCTTACCCTTGAGGTCCAGATAACTGTACTGCTCGCCGAAACCATAGAAATGTTCACTTTCATTACTGACATAATGCAAGGTTAGATGATTGCAAAGAGGATCGTTTGTTTCGAGAGTAAATTGAAGCTCACCATCAACCAGTTGAAAAGACAGCAGAAATGCAAGCTCGATTCGATCAAAAAAACTTCCGGAGAAAACAATTCTATCGTCATTTTTTTTCGCTTCATGAATCTCCGGTAATGTATACTCAGCTTTTATATTCTCACTAATTTTATAGGTAAGACTAGTTTCTTCAATTGTCACCTCAGTTTGCCGGGCAGTAAAAATTTTACCGTCCTGAGGGCTGCTCCACATTACATGGTCTGGTTCTTCATTGTGCCAGATTGTGAGCATGTTATTCGCGATCTGGAACCTGTAATCCCCTAATGCTATTACATCAGTTTCAATATGCGCGGGATTCGCGGGATTCGCGGGACGTACACGCGCGTGTTCAGCTCCGCAGCCTATAGCAAGGGAAATGGATATAATTATTCCTGTGATATACTTATTCATTAACATCCCAGCGCTCCTTTAAGAATCAATATTTTTTCTACTTTGCTGAGCGACTTAGCAGACAATTAATAATAACTGAGTCGATCAATGATAGGAACGTCAAAAGCCCTAGTCAATAAAAAAAACTCCCGGCAGATTTTCCAAAAAAATATACCTGCCTGCGGCAGGATAATGAAAAATATAGAGATTACTTCGGAATAACTACGGACTAAGCCAACCTTTCAGAATAATTTTGCAAAATTGTAAAATCCGGCCTGGTTCTTTTTTCGCCGGAACAGACATGTCCCCATAACGGGCAAAATAAAAATTTTGTAAAACGTGAAACAGCTATAAAGATTAAACACCCACTGAAACGCCTGGCGGACTCTTCCCTGTTTTTGCTGGGTCTGCCACGGTGTGATGCCGGGGAAAAAGTCGGGGTGCATTTCGGCACTTCTCAGGTCATAGCTCTATGGTATATTTTTATCATTCAGACAATATCACCAGAACAACAATTCCTAACTCACACCCCTGACCTTCTTCTTCGGCCGCTCCCTCGGATATTTCAGATACGGGATAACGTTCTCATTCTTCGAACTGCCGGTGCCGTCGTATTCTATGGTGACGATGGGGATCCCGGTCAGTTCTTCAATCCTGTCAGCCATTGCCTCTGTTACAAGAGATGGACAGCAGTACGACGGATTGGTCTGCACGAAAAGAGAAAGGTCGGGGTGCTCTCTAGTAAGGTGAAATATCTTTAAAAGATTGTCCATGGATTCGCCGGTGTGGTGTATGTTAAGGTTGAAAAGCGAAAGAAATTCCTCAGGGTCGGCCTCGTCCATGACTTTGATGATGCCGGTAATGCCTGTAAAATATTTATGATATTTGTAGTCAAGTATATCCATGAGGTTGCTGAGGATTTTTGACAGCGCCGCCTCAAAAAAATGTCCCTGTATAAACCACTTTTTTATGTACCGGTTGGCTACCAGATTCATGTACTGGCTGAAAGGAGTTGTGACTACCTCGCCGCCGTTATCCTCGATTGTCCTTATCAGGTTCTGATTCATAATATCATTATCGCGCACATACAGGTCGCCGAAGATGGCGGCTTTGGGCCGCTTTCCCGGCGTAACGGCAATTGCTTCAAAAAGACCTGTGACATCTTTTATCGCCTTCTCTTTCGGACTGTCATGCAGAAACATATCATAAATAATTTTAATTGCCTCGTCTATGGCGCTGTCAGTACTTCCCTTCCGTTTTTCGTAAGGCCGGATTGAACATCCCAGTTTCCTGAGCATGCCTCCGAACATATATGCCAGGTAGCAGTCTATGGCTGTCCTTATTGAAATATCAACAAAGGTAAATGCCCCTGAAATGACATCTATCTTTTCAAATCCGCAGCCCCGGGATTCGAGCGCGTCCTTTGTGAAAAACGGGAACATCCCGAGGTTGCACGCAATTTTCGAGTTGGGACTCCAGACCGCGGTTTTCTCCGGGTCCAGGCCGTATTTTTTCACGTAGTCAATCGAATTTTGAATAATGATATTAAGCGGTATGCACTGGCCGTTGTTCATGCTCATGCTTCTCATTATGGAGTCCGTACTCTCCTCAAGAACGCGCAGATCAATGCCGTAAGCCCTTATCGCCCCTTCCAGCAGTTTGCAAGTGATGCTGTCCCAGTTGGGCATAAGTATGGTTTTATCTTTAAGAGAAACTTTTTCAATATGGAAATCCGATTTTTTAAAAAGGCCGTAGATATTTTTCCTGGGCTTAACGGAATTATGATGGTTCCCGAATGAGCGTATCGCCGCCTCGATTCGCGTTTCGTACCCGACGCTGGAATCGTGTTCGTCTAGCTGAAGTATGAGATACGGTTTCTTAAACTGGTCCAGGATCTTTTTAAAAAAAGGTACGGCGTACGAATCCGGAGTGCACTTGAACGATGTGATAAAAACCGGGTAGAGCCCGTCCCTCTTCGCTATTACTGAAGCGGCTTCGCATATCTTTGCCGCGTATTTCCAATGTACAGCGTTAAGCAGCTGCCTGATATCCGCAATCTCATTTTCGTTGTAGGTGAGCATATCCTGAAAGAAAGTCTTTATACCGTGCTTCGCGAAAATTTCGGGAATGCCGTTATTCATTGACCTGGACAGTATTGTGTAAGGCCTGCCTACAAACACAACATTTATATCATCCGGATTTTCCGTCTCTTTATCAAAAAGCTCCTTCAGCTTATCAATGGAAGACCGGTGGTCTTCCAGCGCCCTGTCATACGCGTCGGAGATTTTCGCGAAGCCGGCTTTATATCCGGGAATTTTGTTTATCATTCTGTATAATTCGGCCTTCAGGTAGAACAGCCCCAGGTTGGTGCGGATTGACGGCATGAGGATTTTATTTTGTGTTTTTATGCCCGCGGCAGAGGCTATCATGGCCGGGGAGAACTGGGTATAGTAGCAGTAGTTTCTTTTGATTTCTTTATCATCCTGTTTGTCTTCTATATAATTAGGGAGAAAGATATAGTCCGACTTCTCTGAGAGAAAATTCACGTGCCCGTGAAGCGCTGATCTGGGCGCGCAGAATTCGGCACCGGAAAGGTTTTTCCCCTCCCGGATTCCATCTGTATAATT
>JBFZEZ010000270.1:0-4148 GCA_041306585.1 Spirochaetota bacterium
AAGCTCCCCCCACCCCCCCCTGAGGGGACTTTTAAGAAAGGGTAAGGTAATTGATACCGGCTTAGGAATCTCCGCTTCCGGTAAAATTGATAGAGAAGGATTTGCGAAACTTGCGCGCAAAGGTGAATTATATAAAAAACTGCCTGTTGGGTATGTTTATAAAATTAAAAATAAGACAACTGAGTTTTTGGAAAAAATTTATTTGCTCCATTTTGTCATGCAAAATTATATTTACATATTCGCGACAATGTTCATGACGCATTTTGTCAGGATAAAAATATCCTGAAAAGTTCTAGCCTATAGGGATTGTCGAATCCAAAAAAAAATTTTGTTATTCATTAAATAGCTTTATTAAAAGGATGTGATTTTTTTTCCAGGTAACATTACATAAAAATAGGATTTGGTGAGGGACTTGGCCCTTTAAACCAATCTCATTCATAAATATTACAATGAGAAAATTCATGCTCTGCGAAAACAACATAATGGAGAAGAATATGATAAAAATTTTGCTTAAAAAATGTATCATGATACTTGCAGTATTTACTTTTTTTAATTCATGTGATTTTAACCTGGATGTAGCAAATTCTTCGGATATCACCGAAGATGATTATTCGGGATTCGAAAGTGAAGATATGTGGGAAACAGAAGATGATTTTGAAAATACCGCTGCGGACTACTCAGACCTGGATGTTGACCGTGCGGTAAATGGTCCACTCATAACATCTCTCAATGCCATAAAGAACCACATCAATGGTAATAATACATTAACAGCTGCCCTTATAAGGCAGCATAAAACTACCATTGATTCAAATATTAAGACTATCGGAGCAAGCAGGGAATCAATTACAGCAGCATTCAATGCAGTAAAATCCTATGAAACTAAATTGGGTCCCCTTTTTATAAATAGCGCTACTAAGGAGGGCGTATCTCGCACTGCCGGGGCAGATATTCATACAACTATTATTTCAATTATGCAAGGTATAGTTGATTATGTGTATACAGCAAAAAATCTGTCAGAATACGACGATTTATTGAAAGATTTCTACTTTCAAAGCTCAAAATATTTTCCCGGTGAAGTGACCTCAACGCCTAATCCAAATGAAATTCATTCAGTAAAAATTAACGCAAGTTATGTGAAAACATTCGGTCACTTGATAATGCATGCGGATTTACCTGCGAGAAAGCCGACAGGGACGTATCTCGCCCCGGGAAGCATTGCTACAGTGACTGTCCCCGTGTCAATGACAGGAAAAGGTTATAAAATCAGGGTCGGCGCCCATTCGTATGATTTATCCAATAAGCCGTCATTCAAACGGCTTGACCGATCTACAATTCTTTTCAGCATCAATAACACAACAACTAAAATCGCAAGCCCGCTTGGCGGCGGTATTTACATTGAAGTCCCCTATTTGAAAGATGCCGGCATTGTTACAGTCCAGATAAAAAATGCGGTGCGCTCCCCATATTTTTCAAAGAAAAGTTTTCATACGACTACTCTTTCAGAATGGCAAAATGTTGAACGCAATTTTGGGGCCCCCTGGGCCGATTTTCAAAGTGAAAAAGTTATGATACAGGTCCCGACAAGCTGGATTAACAAATTTAATAACCCTGATGCCCTATTGGACGCGTGGGACAAAGCCGTAGATGGAGTTTCCTTTGTCATGGGTTTTCCGCAAATCCGGGGGAAAGAAGTTCTATACCTTCAGGTGGATGTCTATATTCGAGCAAAAGCCTATTCACCTGGTTATCCACAGGTCAACACAACGTATAGCCCAAACAAAGCATATGATGGAAGCCATGACAGCCACTTGCTTTCAAGTCCTGCAGACAAGTGGTCATTTGCAGCAGTTGAAATTCATGAGTTGGGTCATGGACACCTGTTTCAAAAATTTCCAGGCGAAACAGAAGCTGCGGTAAACTTCCCGTTTGCAGCAGTGCTAAACAGTAAATTCGGAGTAGACCTGAATGAAGCATTTTATAAGTCCTTTATGAAAGGAATTCCGTTTAGGACATTGGATAATGCAGCAATCACCGGCATGATGACTGAAACATTTAAAAATGAAGAACCAATGATAACTTTAGAAATGAAATATCAATATCGTGGTTATGGTAGATATGTTGATGTTGCGCGGCTTTTCGGTTGGACAACAATTGATAATTACTTTCAGTCTATAAACCAGGAGTATGAGAATTCAGTACCTCCGCAAAACACAAATACCAAACTCACTGGTAACTATGATAAATCAAATAATGGATTAATTTTAAGAATTACAAGAAAGGCCGGGGTAGACCTCACTCCTTTGATCCACTTCTGGGGTGTACAACCTAATGATAAACCAGCATTGAAACAAGCCATTGCAGCGGCTGGTTTGAGGCCTTCTGCAAAAATTTATGACACCCTTGTTCATTATAAATCAATTATTCCGGCAAACAACCAGGCAATAAGAACATTTATCCTGAATTGGAAGGATGGAAAAAATCCTGAGGCAGGTACATATGAAGCCAAATTATGGAACATCTGGGATGCCGCTTATGCAACTATTATTAAAAAGAATGTTCAAAATATTATTAATTCATATTTTCCGAATGGACGTCCATAAAACGGAGCATGTCTGCAATCAATAAATTAAAGGGGAGTGTCAGATTTTTCTGCACATTGCAGTAATCTCAATGACACTCTCCTCCTCTATTTCTACAAAATAAATTATTGAAAATGAGCGTTGTTAGCCCCTCGGGGGTTTGGGGGGCTTCATGAATTATAGATGGCGATACCTACAAAATTAATTTACTGCCGATTTAACAGTGTATGTGAAAAAAAAGCTTGTTTTTTTTGCCTAGTTATACTATATAAAAAGAGGCACATGAGATGAATATAAAGACCGGCAAAAAAAATTATACTGCTAAAGAAATTGTCGAAATACGCGGCGCTTTTTTTTATTCAATCATCGTAGGAATCCTTACGTTTGTTGCATCTTTTTTTCAGCTCATTTCCGGTATTGCACTGCCAGAGATTGCAAAAACTTTTTTTGCCTACATATTTTGCGCCCTGGTGGCATTTCTGATTTTTAAAAGGAAAAAAAAACAGAAGTCAACCCTCCATATAATCTGGTTCCTTGCATTTATATCCAATGCCATGATCATATATACAAGGTATAACTACGCAAAGGTATATGGCTGGCAATATGCTATTGAAGGAATTCATATCACCTCAATGACGCTGGTATTCCTTGTTCTCCTGCAATATTTTTACAACAAAACCCTGTTCCTGTTCTTTTATTTTTTCCATATAATCAATTGGTTTCTTTTCCTTTTCCTGGCATACCAATCAGGTGTTAAGATGCCGATCGTATCCATCGTTAACGGAGAACCGTACCACGGCATTTTGCTCACCCGTGAAATTTTTTATCACCTGATATTTCTTGTCATTGGAATAGTCAGTTATTGGAACATACCTGTCATTGAAAATTTCGACAAGATGACCATGCGTCAGAAAAAAAAGATACAGCTTCAATCGAAAAAACAGAGGGATATTGCTGTGGCGGTAAAAGAAAATGTTCGCCAGCTATTCGCGCAGGTTGATGAGCAGAATATTGAACTCAGCAATTTTAACGAAAAACTTCAATCACAGGCAAGCGCATTTGAGCAAATATCGAGCACCATAGAGGAACTCCTGTCGACATCTGAACATATATCCAAACTCGCAGAAGAGGATGTGGCCACAAGCAGTGAAATGGACTTTACCATGAAGCAGTTTTTTGAAATAAAAGAACAGACTAAAGGAAAGCTGAATTCTTCCCTCGAAAATATTGAGGTGGTTGTGCGTCAGACCAAAATCAGCAATACGATCCTTTCGGACGTCGAAAAAACAATCAACGAACTCAAGGACCAGAGCCTGAAAATATCAGACTCGATTTCGGTGATCGTTGACATAGCGGATAAAATAAATCTTCTCTCTCTGAACGCCAGCATTGAGGCTGCTCGAGCCGGCGAGCATGGCCGCGGCTTTGCCGTGGTAGCAGACGAGATTGGAAAACTCGCTTCAATGACCGGGGACAGCATCAAGGAAATTGAATCGGTCCTTACACAAAGTGCCCAGCAAACAGAGTCAGGTACAAAAATCATCAAGGACGCATCTGATAACGTAAAAA
>JBFZEZ010000271.1:0-2791 GCA_041306585.1 Spirochaetota bacterium
TTTTCGGACTTTGTCTAGAGCTTCATTCACTTTCTTGATGATGTGAAATTTGCCAAATACAATATCTGCATGGGTATTCTTTTTGACGCTTGCAATATACGGAGTCCACATATCCATGCAGCAGACCTCGATGCGGTTGGACTTTTCGGGACCCAGTTCCTTTAAAAATTCGTCCAAAGTTTCAGTTTTCCGTTTAAACCCGATTCAAATGACTCTCCTTGCTGTAATATCCTGGACTAATGTCCGTTAGTGATGACCTTTCATATATGCAATTTCATCAACACCGATCATTGTTGGATTTAATGTCTTTAAGTCAATCATTTTGTCCTGGATTGACTTCATATCGATTTCTTTTACGGTTTTCCAATCGAGAACCCATAGCGCAGATGCATCTGATATTGTCATCCGGAAGGTACAAAATGCCACCGCGTCTTCAAGACATTTTGTACAACGCGAATAGGGACGGATAAAATCCAGATATTCAATTCCCCGATACCCGCAGGAACAACGGATTTTATTCTCTTCAAATTCGATATGGCATTGTTTATGACGAAGATTGAGATCTCGAACGATCCGAGTATAACTTTCTTCTATATGACCGTTGACTGATCCACACCGGGGACACTTTGGGGGGGCCTGTTTTTCCCAGGATTACTAATACTTGATTTTCAGTGTCTTGGAGATCGGATAGATTATATCCAGTGAAGAAAAATAAGTTCCTGAATACGGTTTCGTATTTACTCCGTTTGGGGTTCATTGGCAATGAATTATCTCAAACGGAGGTCGATTATTCTTCTGGTATTTTTTATGTCATCCTAATTTTGGAGAAGAACCGTAATTTTAATCGAATCGTTTTAAAAATAGATAAATAGTACAATTCGATACAATATTGTACTATGGATGAATCTGTGAAAACAATTCTGCATTCATGGATTGATAAAAAAATTCCTGCCCTCAAACCCAGAAACCTGACGTTAGATGAGTATATTAATGCAAAACCAAAAAAAATCATCGTTGCAACGGGTTTTCGGCGATGCGGAAAGACCTGCCTTCTGCTCAGGTTAATCAGTACCCTGCTTGTAGAGAATCGCAAAGAAGAAGTATTTTATATAAATTTTGAAGATGAACGAATACCTCGTGATACAAAATTCTTATCAGACCTTATTCCCTCTCTAAAAGAGACTTTTTTTGCCGAACCAAAATTTCTGTTTCTTGATGAAATTCAGGATATGCCGGACTGGAGCCGGTGGCTACGTCGGATTTATGATAATTATGATACCGCAATATTTGTGACGGGCTCCAGTTCAAAAGTATCCAGCCATGAAATACCCACCGAGCTACGGGGGCGGTGCCTTGAAGTAAAAGTGTTTCCTCTTTCGTTTAAAGAATTTCTTGCATTCAAAGAAATTCAAATTGATAGTCAATTGGTCCAGTACTCTGAAAATGAGCGGGCAACGGTTGCAAAGGCACTGGACGAATTTCTCTATTATGGTGGCATGCCTGAAGTTGTTCTTGCACCGGAAGAGAAGAAAATCGAAATTTTGCAGCAGTATTACAGCACGGTTGTGTCAAAAGATATTTCGGAGAGATTCCGGATCAGGAACGATGAGGCGCTCAAAGCCCTGCTACGGTTACTCATTAACTCGAACCGGTATTCAATAAGCAAGATATACAACACTTTAAAAAGTATGGGATATGCGGTGGGAAAGACCAGTCTTGCCAATTACATCGGCTATATTGAATCATCATATTTCCTGATTAGCATCCCGGTCATTTCACCAAAAATTAAGGAGCAGATGCAATGCCCCCGCCAGTGCTACTTGATAGATAACGGGTTTATTTCCGCATTGTCCACCCGGTTCTCTAAAAATTCCGGACGCCTTTATGAAAACGCGGTGGCAATAGAGCTCATGCGGAGAGCAGACTTTAACACAACCATTCATTACTGGAAGGACCGGTTTGGCAAAGAGGTGGACTTTGTGATAAAGGCGGGTACGGAAGTCCGGCAGTTGATTCAGGTCTGCTACGAGATTTCGCATCCCGATACAAAAGAGCGTGAAACAAGCGCGATCTTACGTGCTTCCATAGAACTGGAATGCGATAATCTTCTGGTTATTACCGGGGACTATGAAAGGACTGAACAAGTGCATAATAAGATTATACAATTTATCCCACTCTGGAAATGGCTTTGTACCGGTCCAGTACATGGGAAAGGATCCAGCCTATCAGATATCTACTCTTAAAATTAAATTTTGTCAACCCTGATAATACCTCATTTTTTAAACGGGAGGTTACGATTGTCCATGCAATGGTGAGTCTGAAATTTCCGGTGGGGGTGGTGTTGACGGACCGTGGACCCTTGAGCGGGAACTGATCCTGAAGCTTCGTATCCTTTGTCTTTTGAGGGGTGAATCAACCCCTTTTTTAATAGACCGCATTGGAGCCATGTCCCTCAGGGATTCCGGGCACTCTGCTGCCAGAGGGTTTCTCCGTCGAGGGGTCGGGGAATCTCATGGGGGTTTTATGCTGACTGGAATGGTTCAGGTTGCAGAAAATGGAAAATTCCGTCACACCGATTTTAAGAATCGCCATTTTGGGGGGATTTGAGGTGAATCGGGTTAGATCTGCGGTTTGAAATGTACGCTAATGGATGCTATTGGGAGGCAGATCATCATTAAGATGATCTATGGGTTGCTGGGGGGAGAATAACAGGGTTTTTCCGGATCCCGGGATCCGGATATTACCTTTGGATTGCATGGTTGGAGATGAGTTCGGGTTTTTTTCTGGGGTC
>JBFZEZ010000272.1:0-2560 GCA_041306585.1 Spirochaetota bacterium
TCTTCCGATCTTGACGCCGAAATGGTGGTTGCGGAGAGTGATAAGAAAAGCCAACAGTCTGCAAAAAGATGCTGTCGTTACTACCGGTGATTATGTCAGAAAACCGAACTGCACGCGGGAGATAGACGGAATCTGGCCCATCCTCATGGAATTGGAAGCGCCCGGGGGGGTATTCATGGTGCTCGGGAACCACGACCACTGGGCGAGCACTCCTCTTTCTTTGCGGAAATTGGAAGCAAGCGGCAGATCGGTACGACATCGCGCGTCATGCATCAAACGCGGGAATGATTCTATCGTCATTGCAGGAGCCGGCGACTTCTGGTGCGATACCCCCGGGATTGACGAAGCCCTCGACGGGATACCGGAGAATGCATTCAGGATAGTCATCGCCCATAATCCTGATACATCTGATGGCATACACCGATCCCGGGTTGATCTGTATATTTCGGGGCACACCCATGGAGGACAGGTAAAAATACCATGTACCGACAATACATTTCTCATCCCTGTCCGTAATAAAAAATATGACGCGGGGCTGAAAAAGAACCGCAAGAATGAAATGATCTACATTTCCAAAGGGGTGGGCTGGTCGGTTCAGCCCCTCCGAATTAATTGTTTTCCTGAAATAACCCTGATCGAATTACGAAAGATCCGGTCAGGTATTCAAGCTCAAGAATATTGAACATTGCTTCTTCGAACGATGAACCGCAGGTTTCTTCATCGGGTGTATAGTTGCGGCATACCCCCGGCCGTTCATTGTATACAGCGCAGGTATTGTCAATCATGAGGTTGGCACACCGTGTATGTGACTTTTTCCCGTGAGGCATCCCCGGGATTGGGGACGATATTGACGGGGCTATGCAGCATGCTCCGCATTTCCTGCAGATCATAACAGCACCATTATCACGGTATCGTTATCCCGTGCTGACTTACACCAGCCTAACTCAAGGGACTTTAATCGCAAATTTTTCATGACTTCATCCATGGATTGTTCAATAATTCTGTCAATGTAATGGGCTGAATACATCCGAGTATAGGCATTTTTCGAATTTTCCCAATTTTTTAAAAGGTCATGATCACGTGAGATTCTGAGTAATTGATGTATAGGGCTATTGATAAATTATCATGACTGGATAAAACTCAATGGGATCAATATTGATACGGTACCATGTTGCCCGTCAATGTCCGCAAAGTAGATTTTATATCTGTTGTTTTAATGGTAACATCAGTAAACAATTTTTCAGATGACATATCTTCAATAATACCGATTGGGAGTCCGATTTGAAACGATACTTCCCTGCCTGCCAGCTTGGTGGTGCTGGAAGAGCCGTCTCCTTCGAAGCCCTCTTGATCGAATTGGGCCAGCAGTGCCCCTCTGTAGCCGTCGTAATGCGGGTCGAGAGTGCTTAAGTCGGTTGTAAATCCAAACCCATCCAGGGTTGCAAACATGTTTATTCCTTCCGGGGTTGATTTGCTGTATGCCCTTTGCCAGAGTATATCACCGTACTTATTTATTTTCACTACTGTCGGTTCAAGTCTGGAAAAACTGTCCCCGATGCCATTCGCATTAAATGAGTTGGAAGTACCCCCAGCCACGAAATTTCCATCGCTGGTTTTAATGATATCACTGCAAAAATCCACCGATGTTTCAGTTTCATCGCCAATGACAGTGTGGCCATCGAGATTTTTTTCCCATACTATATTGCCTTCCAGGTCAATACGCACAAGTAACCAATCGATATCGCTCCTCAACTCAGGTGCGGTCCCAAAAAAATAGTTAATGTCGCCGAACATGATGTATCCCTCATCGGCACCTGATGGAGAGCTTACGACTTCAATTGATTTAAAATCAACGCTGCGCCCTTCGATTGAATAAGAAAAGTTTCTGATACTATTTCCCTTTCCATCGATTTTAACAATCCTGTTGTGCGAAAGATCGGAATAGTCTCCGGTGACCATAAGGACACAGCCGTTATCGGATGTGGGTTTTATGGTATTCACCCGCCCGAACGAATTGATTTTTGACCATACGATCCCGCCATTCGAATTAAGCCTGAGAAGCGCGTGGCCTGCTATGATTACGCCATTGTCCGGGGTTTTTGCGATTACATTGGCTTCTCCGATAGGGGGAGTGGGATCGTTTGGGTTGTTTGACTTTTCATAAAAACCTTTGATTCCAAATCCCTTGTTCCAGATTATTTTATTATTTTTTCCTATCTTGACGACCCAGATGTTGCCATATCCATGGTAGTTGTCATTATAGTCTATGGCATTTCCTCCCGCGACTATAAAACCATCATTTACTTCGACGATTCCCCATATCCTCCCATAATGCTTCGGGCCATACAATGCGGTTTCTCCATGAATCGAACTGGCATTCTGGATCGATCCATCGCTATTGATGCGAAAAAACATGGCATCCATATTAAACGGGGAATCATATAATGTCACGCTTCGCGAAGTATTCCCGCCATTGGTCTCGAGTTCTCCGCCTATTACAAAACTGCCGTCACGTGCCTGTAATGCGGTATGGGGATAAAAATTTTTATAGTCCTTTTTC
>JBFZEZ010000273.1:0-11783 GCA_041306585.1 Spirochaetota bacterium
TGTTGCTCAAGCATCTCAAAAAAATTAAGAGGTGATTGTTTAGCTTCCGCCGCGGTGAGTTTACTCAGGACATGGTGAGATTTTTCGCCCCTGTCAATTTTTATCCCGATAACATCCATCATTGGCTTTACCCCGTAGTACTAGTCTGTATCATTATTCAATATCGATACTTATCCTGATAAACTAAACAGTATTAATACAAAAAATTTTTTCTTAATTGCGGGATAATCCTTGCTTCAGGCCCTTTTTTTTCCCGTAACGGGAATTTTTTGCTTAAGCATTTAAACGTGGAGGAATGTAGTGAAAATGAAGTCATTGCGGAATAATGTTAGAATTCCTAACAATAATCTAAATTTTGTAACATTGTTATTAATATTTGACAAATGTTGAGATGGTTGTTATTTTGCTTTTAATTAAGAATTAATGAACTTACCATCTCTTGAGTGAAGCTGAGGAGTGGCTGTGCGGCCATCCGGTTCGGCCCGGGCGAGGGGGCATCCCTCAAAAGACAGAGGAAAGGAATTATAGAGAAGACAATACGGAGGGACATTCATGTGGGAATACACCGATAAAGTAAAAGAATTATATACCAGGCCGAAAAATGTGGGGTCAATACCTGATGCAAACGCTGTGTCGGAGGTCGGCAGTATTGTATGCGGGGATGCCCTTAAGCTGTACCTTAAGATCGATGCAAAGGGGATAATAACAGAAGCGAAATTTGAAACATTCGGCTGCGGAAGCGCTATTGCATCTTCATCTGCACTGACTGAAATGGTCGTCGGGAAAACCGTGGAGGAGGCGGAGAAGATAACCAATAAGGACATAGCGGAATTTCTCGGAGGGCTCCCTGATGAAAAGATGCACTGCTCGGTCATGGGCAACGAGGCCCTGACTAAGGCCATAGCCAACTGGCGCGGGGTCAAAACCGACGACCATGTCGACACAGAGGGGGAAATCATATGCCATTGCTTCGGGGTCACCGAACCCCTCATCCGCAAAGTGGTGCGCGAAAACAACCTCACGACAGCTGAGGAGATAACCAACTATACCAAAGCAGGCGGTGCGTGCGGCTCATGCATCCCGCGCATTGAGGACATCATTGCGGATGAACGCAGGAAGATCGAATCTAATCCCCCCCTCAAACCGGAGAAAAAAAATCTGACAAACATCAGGCGGATGCAGCTCGTGGAGGAGACTATCGTCAACGTCATCAGGCCTGAACTCATGAAGGACGGCGGAAATATAGAACTAGTCGATATAGAGGGTAAAAACGTTCATGTCGCGTTACGGGGGCATTGCTCAAATTGCGTTGTTTCCAGCGTTACGCTCAAGAATCTCGTTGAGGCCAAATTGCGTGAATTTGTCGAGGATGATATTGTTGTACATGAATCGAAGTGACCAGGCCTGATAAAAGCAGGACTATGCAAAGCATTCTTAATTGAAAAGAAAAGTAAGGAGCAGGATTATGGATAAACTGGTGTATTTCGACAATAATGCGACAACAATGGTTGACCCCGAGGCGGTGGATGCGATGCTCCCTTTTTTTTCCGAGCGGTATGGTAATCCGTCAAGTATGCACGCATTCGGGGGGAGCATCGCTCACCATATCCACCACGCGCGGATCAAGGTTGCCGAATTCCTCGGCGCTGAAAATGATTATGAAATCGTTTTTACGGGGACCGGGAGTGAAAGCGACAACCTGGCTATTCTCGGCACAACAGCTTACTATAAAGATAAGAAACATATAATAACCTCGCGCGTAGAACATCCTGCTGTTTTGAATCTCTGCAATAAGCTTGAACGTGACGGTTACAATGTCACCTATGTCCCTGTGGACAGGGAGGGTAACCTTGACATCGAAGCACTCAAGGCGTCAGTTACAGATGACACCGCGATCGTATCGATCATGTATGCGAACAATGAGACCGGGGTTATATTTCCGGTCGAGGAGATAGGCGCTTTTTTGAAAACGCGGGGTGTCCCCTTTCATGTTGACGCTGTACAGGCTGCGGGGAAAATCCCCATCGATGTAAAAAAAATCAATTGCGATCTCCTTACCCTGTCCGGGCACAAGCTGCATGCTCCCAAAGGAATCGGCGTCCTGTATGTCAGGAAGGGGACCCGCCTGCGCCCTATACTCTATGGAGGGCATCATGAAAAGGGGCGCCGTCCCGGTACCGAGAACGTCCCCGGCATAGTAGCCCTCGGGAAGGCGGCTGAAATCGCGATGCTACACCTTAAAGATACTCACGTAACGGCCCGTCTCAGGGACAAACTTGAGTCAGGGATTTTAAGTCAGTTTAGCAATGCCATGCTGAACGGCAGTAAAGAACATCGCGTACCCAATACCACAAATATCGGATTTGAATACATAGAGGGGGAAGCCATACTCCTTTATCTCGATGGAAAGGGGATTGCGGCCTCTTCGGGCTCGGCGTGTTCGTCGGGTTCCCTCGAACCTTCGCATGTATTAAGGGCGATGGGAATCCCGTTTACCGCAGTTCACGGGTCCATACGGTTCAGTCTGAGCAGGTTCACAACTGAGGCTGAAATTGATTACACCTTATCAGTCCTCCCCGAGGTCATCAACAGTCTCCTCGAAATATCCCCGTACTGGGACAATAATACAAAAAAGCCCAAACCAATTAATTTGTAATTGCATATCCGGGTGTAATGTGATAAGCTTCCCAGCAATTGGTGTGTCCAGGCATACCTAATTAAACTATGCGGGTGCGATGCAAAGCAGTATGAAAAATGCCAAAAAATGTTTTTTTTGTTTTTTTGCGGCTGGTGTTTTTATTTTCCTCGTGCTGTCATCAGGATGCACCCGAATGGGACTGGCTGACCCTGATCAGCCTGCTGTAGTGAAAGGGGCCATCGATTTTCGTGATTGGGGTTTTGACAGCAACGGCATAATGAAACTGAACGGGGAGCGGGAGTCCTACGGCGGGGGGACATATCACACGATCGCATTCGGTAAGGAAAACCCGGTTCATAGAGACCGCGATTTGCGCATCGGACTTGACGTCCTGATTTTCGGCTTCCTTCTTTTTATGGGGATCTATCATTTTATCCTCTTTGTCATGCAGAGGAACGACCGTTCCCTTCTTCTTTTCGGTTTTATCTGTCTTCTCATCGCAGTTAGAACCCTGATGGACGGCGAACGGTATATCATGATTCTTTTTCCAGGGATGGATTTTGACCTGTTTGATAAAATGTGGTATCTCAACTACTTTGTCATTGTGCCCCTGTTCGTGATGTTCATCGCATTGCTGTTTCCAGATGAAAGCCCGAGATTGGTCATTATCGCATATCAGTTGATTGGTTTTATTTTTTCGCTCGGGGTTATCTTTTTTCCCATCAGCATTTTTATCCGTTCAGTGCCTGTGTATCATATTGTGACACTGACGGCAATTTTTTTCACTGTCGCTGTCATCTTTATCGCTGCGATAAAAAAGCGGGCCGGTGCAATTTTTGTTTTGCTCGGCTTTATTTTTCTTATGATCGCTGGGATAAACGATTTGCTCTCCAGCCTTCAAATTGTGCAGACCCCGCAGGTCACACTCTATGGCCTGGTGCTGTATGTTTTTTTACAGTCGGTCATTCTCTCAAAGAAGTTTGTACGGGCCTTTTACTCGGCTGAGCACATGTCAACTGAACTCGCAAGGAAGAATGAGGCCCTCCTTGATTTCGACAGGCTGAAAGATGAATTTCTCGCGAATACATCGCATGAATTGAAAACGCCCCTGAACGGGATCATCGGCATTGCCGAATCCCTGATCGACGGCGTATCGGGTCCCCTTTTGCCGCGCATGAAAGACAACCTTTCTCTTAGTGTATCAAGCGGCCGCAGGCTGTCAAATCTTGTCAACGACATACTTGACATGTCGAAACTCAGGAACAATAATATACTATTAAATACTCAATCCATCCAGCTCTGGCCTATTGCGGATGCCGTCGTCAAGCTTACGGCCCCGATGTGGAAAGGGAAACAAATCAAGGTGGAAAACCTGATACCTGAAGACGCTCCGTCAGTTCTCGCAGATCCGAACCGGCTTGAACAGATTTTTATGAATCTCGTGAGCAACGCGATTAAATTTACTGACAGCGGTGGTGTTGAAATATCATCTGTCATCATCCCGGGGGATGAAAACGGTTTTCTGAAAATATCCGTTACGGACACCGGTATTGGAATTCCTGCGGACAAGATTGACCAGATGTTCCACATGTTCGTACAGGGAGACGGATCGATAAGACGCGCTTATGGCGGCACTGGATTAGGGCTCCCTGTTACAAAGAGCCTTGTTGAATTACATGGCGGCGTAATCGCTCTGGATTCCAGGGATGGCATCGGGACTACCATACATTTTACCCTTCCGATTTCAAAATCCGAAAGCGTCTTCATGCGGAAGACCCTGGCTGAAGCGGTGGATGAAAAGGTGAAGGGTGCAGCGCCTTCGGATTCCGGGTCGTTTGAGGGGCTGGAACGGCGTTCAGGTTTCGACCGACGCAAACGGATGCGCGATCGGAGATCGATCGATGCCGCCATGGTTAACCCACAGGGGGAACAATTCCGCGGGTTAGTGCTGATTGCCGATGATGACCATGTCAATGCGCAGGTCCTTGTAAATACGCTTGAGCTTGCACATTATGACGTTGAATCTGTTTCGGACGGCGTTGCCGTGCTTGAATTTATAGATAATTTCGGCGCGCCTGATCTTGTTATTCTTGACATCATGATGCCGCGCTTGTCCGGGTATGATGTCTGCAGGAGAATCCGCAATGATTTTTCCCTTTATGAGCTTCCGGTGCTCATGTTGACGGCCAAGAACCGGTCAGAGGACCTTATCGCAGGTTTTGATGCCGGGGCCAACGATTACCTTTATAAACCCATGGATAAGTATGAACTCCTGGCGCGGGTCTCAAACCTTATCTCCATCAAAAAAACGGCCCAGATGCGGCTGCAGATAACCTCTATCGAAAACGAGCTGATTATCGCCCGCAATATCCAAAGGTCGATCATCCCTGAAAAACTCCCCGTAGTTAGCGGTTTCGATATTCAGGTTAAATATTATCTTGCCGACCTGGTCGGCGGGGATTTCTACAATTTTTGCACACCCGGTAACGGCAAACTAGGGGTCCTGATTGCAGACCCGTCCGGGCATGGTATTCCCGCAGCCCTTATTGCCGGGATGATCAATATTACCTTTTCTTTCCTGCAGCCTGACTGCGCAGATGCGATCAAGATCATGAATGGCCTGAATGATAATTTAAAAGACAAACTGGGAAATAACTTTTTAACCGCAACCTATGTCTATATAGATATGGAAAAAGGGGTCCTCATTAACTCCAGGGCAGGACATCCCCCCATCCTTATCGTCAAGAAATCCGATGGAAAGATACACAGCCTTAATCCAACCGGGAGGATGATCGCTGAAATACCCGGGTTTGTTTGTGATTCGCTCAGTATGGATGTCGAACCAGGGGACCGTATCATTATGTATACCGACGGGATTTTTGAGGTTGAAAACTCGAATTGTGAACTGTACGGTGAAGAGCGGTTGATCGAATTCATAAAATTGAACATGGCCCTATCGGCGAAGGAATTCTGCGACAGATATCTTGAAACGTTGTATACATGGTCAGAGAGAAAAACCGGGCTCGACGATGACCTTACACTCGTCATCGTCGATTTGAAGTGATGTGGACAGGGTTTATCGCGCAACCTCGTTGATGAGCTTGCCTACAGTCTGGTCGGCTGTGAGGATCGTTTTTTGGTTTGCCTCGTAGCTCCTCTGCACCTCGATCATGTCAACCATCTCACGGACGACATTCACGTTTGATTTTTCAAGGAAGCCCTGACGGACCTTAATGTCCTGGGGAGGTATGGGAGGGCCTGAAAATTCGGTATCGCGGTAGAGGGAGTCACCCTCTTTTTTTATTTCACGAATGTTCTGAAAATCAGCGAGTTTGAGTTTATCGATGACGACAGGGTTCGACCAGTCGTTGTTTTCAGCACCGACGACATCGCGGGGCTCTCGGGAGATGGCATCGTTCACGAGGATTTCGCCGCGTTCGTTTATCATGAAGTTATTCTGTTGTATTCGAATTATGCCGTTTTCGCCAAGTACCGGATAACCGGTGTGGTTCACAAGGATACCGTCCTGGTTGATGGTGAATTCACCGTTTCTTGAAAAGCGCTCCCCGCGTTCGGTCTGCAAAGTGAAGAAACCGCGTCCTTCAATGGCCATGTCAAAATTATTTTCCGTACGCAGCAGGGCCGACTGTGAAAATTCGATGAAAACCTCATTTACCTCGACCCCGGTCCCTATTTTTCCGACATACGGCATTGTGTCGTATGAGCCTGCAGGTGTTATCCCGAGACCGTCATCGTTTTCCCGGCGGATTATCATATCGGGGAATGCTTTAAAAATAGCGAGTTCTTTCTTGAAAACGGTCTTGTCAACGTTCGCAAGATTATTCGAAACAACGTCCAGCCGTGCCTGCTGGGCCAACATTCACGACGCGCGTGTATATATTCCTCTAAGCATGGGGTCCTCCTGTCATTAATTACTTTATCGGCAGGAGTGGGTTGGGGCTTGAATTTTTTATGTCTCATGCGGGATTTGAAACAATCGGGACTGTATAATCGGCCTCCTACGGCCCGCCCCCTTTTATCCGCTTGATTTCGGCGCCGAGGGAGAGGAGTTTTTCCGAGAAATTTTCATAGCCCCTGTCGGAGTGATAAATCCTCCGTATTTCGGTCTCGCCTTTTGCACCGAGGGCGGCTATCACCAGCGCAGCGCCCGCTCGCAGGTCAGACATCATCACCGGGGCTGCAGACAGTTTTTTCTTTCCCTTTACAATCGCAATATTTCCTTCTATTTGAATGTCTGCTCCCATGCGTCGAAGTTCACCGACGTGGGTAAACCTGTTTTCAAAGATGGTTTCGATTATGACGCTGATTCCGGGGAGGGTTGCGGCAAGTGCCATTATGGGGGCCTGAAGGTCTGTCGGAAAACCTGGATATTCCTGGGTTTTAATGACCGTCCCCTTGATATCTTTACTCGGGGCAATGGAAACCCAGTCTTCCCCGGTCGTGATGTTAAAGCCCATCTCCCGCATATGATTGATGAGTGAGCCGATATGATCGGGGACCATTTTTGTGATTGTTACACGACCTTTCGTCATTGCCGCTGTTATAAGGTATGTTCCGGCCTCTATCCGGTCAGGCATGATCGAATAGGTGACCGGAGACAGTTTCTTCACCCCTTCTATTTCGATCCGTTCAGTTCCAAGCCCTGTTATTTTTGCCCCCATTTTTATGAGAAATTGACCCAGATCGACGACATCAGGTTCCATCGCGCAGTTTTCAAGGATTGTTTTACCTTTGGCAAGTACTCCCCCCATCATGAGGTTCGCGGTTGCGCCCACTGAAATTTTTCGCATGGGGAATGTGGCCCCTTTTAAGTGGGAGCACCGCGCTTTAATGTAGCCGTGTTCTATTTCAATGCTTGCACCCATTGATTCAAAGCCGGATAGATGAATATCAACAGGCCGTTCGCCGATGGCGCATCCCCCCGGGAGCGAGACGTTTGCCTCGCCTAAACGGGCAAGAAGAGGGCCCATGACATAGACTGACGCGCGCATGGTTTTCACGAGTTCATAGGGGACCTCGGCATTCTTGATGTCCTTTACTTTTATTGACAGGGTATTTGCAGAGGTATCAAATTCGGTCGCGGCCCCAAGACATTCTATGACTTTTATGATTGTCCGGATATCCTGCAGGTCGGGAACATTTTCAAGTATTGTTTCACCTTCGGCGAGAAGACTTGCAACAATTATGGGAAGGGCGGCATTTTTCGCGCCGGATATTTCAACTGCACCGGCAAGTTTTTTTCCACCAGATATTTTATACATATCCAACGTTTTTTCTCCTGAAGCAAAGTGACTTTTTTGAATACATGTTGGTCCTGGATTTAAAAGTCAAGAATAAAATTGGGTGCGGCAGATGTGTGATATTGCGGATTGGGATCCCCGTAGAGACGCAATCGCGAATCCCGTAGAGACGCAATCACGAATCCCGTAGAGACGCAAGATTTTGCGTCTGTACAGAAATCCCAATCCGCAAATATCACAATGGGATATATATGATCTGCCCCGGTTTAATGTATCCCGGTTTTGTTATCCCGTTGATTTCCATGATCAGAGAGGTTTTTTTTTATAAATTTTTGCGATCTTTTTGAGGGATTGTCCTGGTTTGACCAGATGTTGGATCATCTTCACCGGTTTTGGGGCTGCTATCAGGTCGAGATTACTGACTATTTTTTCACGGACATCACTGGGGATATGCAGGTTATAGGTTTCTGCATAAGGGGGTGTGGTTTTAGAATGGAGCTCCGGATTTATTTTTTTTATGATATCATATGAAACTCCTGTGACATGCGCAATCTGCTCAAGATCAACGGGATTTTCGACGGTCAGTTTTTCTGTTTTAATGATTTCCGGTATCTGGATTTCATCCCTGATATTGAATAATCTTTGATTTTTATATATGAGAAGGAGGGCGAGGTATCGCGGGACATATTCTTCAGTTTCCTTTCTGAGGGCCCCTGTCGCTGAAAGGTCCCACAGGTTTTTAGTGCCGGTTTTGAGCATCGCCCTTTTTACATGGCCTGCGCCCCCATTGTATGCCGCAAGGGTGAGTTCCCAGGAATTAAAAATTTTATATAAGTTTCGAAGATGGCGTACAGCTGCATCGGTCGATTTTTCAACATCCCTGCGTTCGTCTATCCAGGGGTTTTTTTTGAGCCCGAAATGCCGCGATGTGGCGCTGACAAATTGCCATAATCCGATCGCGTTGGTGCGTGAAACGGCGAATGGATTAAAACCGCTTTCAAGAAGGGGAAGGAGGGCAATTTCGCGGGGAACATCCGGGTATTTTTTAAAGATATCTTCAACTATCTCTTCATGATAATATGAGTTTTGTATCGCACGGCACGCATATGCACGTCCGGTTGTCAGATATAAATATACATACTTTCTGACAGCCTTGTTCCTGCAGATGGAAAGATCATTGACTGATTCAAAAAGATTTTTTCCCTTAAGGCGGGGAAGGTATAATATGTCCTCTTCGGGGTTGAAATCTTCAACTTTTTTGAGACCTGTTACAGAGTAACCGCGATCGTTAAACAGGTTAAAAAGACCCCAGGAAAAAACCTGCTGATTATAACCCATGAGCAGGATCATGATAATGCTGCAGGCAGCAATAGTTCGTATTAATTTCATCAGACTTCAATCCAATCCTTTTTGTTTAGAATCTATTGGTCAAAAAATAATGGCATCATCTATAATGCAAGAATTTTTTTTCAACAAACCCTACTCGGAAAGTAAGGAAGGTTTCTCATGAACCATCCTCTCCCCGCGCAAAACGTCCTGTTCGGCTCGTTTTTACAGGTAAATATTTTATTTCTTCTATAAGAATAACCTCGCAATAGATAAACCAGATTTCCTTTCCCGAAGGAAAGCCTCACTCAAATAACTTCGATAACTGTATCGATGAAATATGGTTTTAGTCAGCAATGAAAAAAAAATTTGAGGTGGTAACCGGACTTCCTGACGCGGAAAACTCGTTCGAATTAAGCATGAAGGGAGAGGTCATTCAGGAACTTCCGTTCGGTTCGATCTGCGGACTGTCTTCTATAGAATTCGGTTATAAGACCAAAGGGCTCTTTCCGGAAGATGCGGTGATCCGGCGAATGCCCTCGCCGGATGCGAATTAAGGATCCCAGTCTGAGCGGGGATGACATCGAGGGTGGCATATAAGTGCCAAGTCAATGATCCCCCCCCCAATTACATTAAAGCCCTCTTAAAAAAAATAGTTGTATTTTTACAGGTAAATGGTAATATGATAATGAAGTAGATTACGTAATATGTCTACGAAATCGTTTTTTGATTGGGAGTATGCAGGTTTTGTAAACATGGATAAACGGGGTTATCTTTATGGAAAAAGTGACGGTATGGTATCTTACCGACAATGATCACGGGAGCAAACTTGTTGAAACAATCAGAAATTTAGGGATTTCCCTCAATGAAATATATGGATATGACCTGAAACAGGCCAATATAATAGAAGATGAAATAAATATTTACATTTATGATGTCATTAATAAAAGCCCTAATTTTGTAATTGAGATGATTTTGCAGGACCAGCGTCTTCAGAGCTCGGTAAAATATATTATTCTTACTAAGAAGCAGATCGGCGAGATCCAGGCAAAGTCATATAACATCCTGCACCTCGAATTTGTCTCCCGTCCTGTATACAAGCGGGAATTTCTCCTCCTGCTTGAAAAAACCATTATCGTTGAGCGATATCGTGAAATTATGAAGTTCGTCTCAAGGGAAGCGGAAAACAGAATCGAGACCTATGAAGCCCTTATGGACATCAATCGAAGCAATGTTTTCGATTCTGAAAGCGAAAAAGCCGCTTTTGAACGGATACTCAGCTATGAAAAAAACCTGCTCAATGAACAGAACCAGCTCAATAAGGCGATCAAGGATTTTACCCTTATGCGGCAGAGCGAGATGTTCGATCTCCGCAAAAGGATCCATGCAGAAGAGATGCTTGGCGACCTGCGGCGGAAGGAGCTCCTTGATGCAAACGATGTGATCGGCGCGCAGGAGTCGGTTATTAATTATTCAGCAAAGGAATTGGATGAAGCAAAAAAGATATTCAACGCTTCCGAACAGGTTGCCGAATTAAGCAGGAGCGAATCAATTCAGATTAGGGATGACCTCAAACATCAGAAAGAGCTGAATAAGAGACTGTCCATGGAAGTTGAGGAATTATTGAAAGAGATCGAATCTTTGAAGAAAAAAAAATAACCTATGGAATGGGAAATAATTCTGGCAGATGCTGTCAAAAACGGGATGATTCGTGAACTTCATTTACGAAAGCTCCCGATGCTTAAAACAACTGCTAACTGGAAAGGTGTTGAAATGCTAGGCTGGGTTGATCACCAGATGAAATATACTCATTATAAAGGGGCTCTCATGAAATTGAATGATAAGTTATATTTCGTCAGAGAATCAACCATCAATGCCTTGAAGCCGTATATTAAATGGAAAACCATTACAAAGATAAAAGTTATACCTGAGGTTTAACCCCTTTCCTAATAAGTTTCATTCTCGTCTTTCGGGAAAAGGGTTATAAGAGCGTCCTTCTTTTTTGCCAGCTTTACTATCTCATCGATATGGTCCCTTGATATAATTGCATGTGTCGGTGAAATTTTTTCAATGATAGCATCTTTTGCCCTGCTGTACGCTATTTCATCGATGAAACTTGCATGACTCGCCGTGAGAAGGATCGGGTTGGAAATTTTAATATTTAAAGTCTGGTTTGACCATTCTGTGAGGAGGAAACTCAGGTTTTGAGGGAGCTCGTTTTTTGAAAAGTTTTTCAGTGTCTCAACGAATTTTTTGAGTTGCATCCCGAGCTTGTGCGCCTTGACAATCGATCCCTTGCTTATAAGTGCGTTAATCGTCACATCCTTCTGGAGGATTTCAGTATGCGTGAGCAGGTGATAAAGAGTGATTGAGCTTACTTCTTTTGTCGGGATGATTATGGTGAAATCGGGATTGATGTAAATGCACTTTTGTTCTTCAGCATCGGGCCCTTCTTGTTTTGCTTTGATGATGGAAGATGCGATTTCAACCCCAACATCGGACAGTGTGATTGTTGATCCATTTACCTCGATAATGCCCAGGATTACCAGAATATTGAG
>JBFZEZ010000274.1:0-3134 GCA_041306585.1 Spirochaetota bacterium
CTTTTTTCGGTATAATGCCGATATCAGGGATTATGTTAATGTTAATATTTTCACCGACCTGTGTTGAAAAGACGATTATCCCTTTGTAGCCCTCTGATCCGAATACAGGGAACCATTTTCCGTCGAACGATGATTCGTCATATGAGGTTAGATTGAACTCAATGTTGTTCGTAATTGAACGGTGCATTAGAACCGAATTGTCCTTGAGGGTCGTCCTTCCGTCGCCGTTGGTGTCCCGGTGTATCGAAGTGAACAGTATTTCGTCGTTGGTCCCGGCAAACGATGGGTTGAATTTAATGGCAGCTGAAGCTGTAATGCGAGTTTCCATCCCTGTTTCAAGGTTCAGCAAATAAATCTCGCCGCTTCGGTTATTGTCTCTATACGAAATGAATACAATGTTTTTCCCATCAGGAGAAAATTCAGGATACATCCCCCCGAGGGAGGTCAATTTTTTCAGGTTCTTCCCTTTAAAATTCATGGTCCATATATTGACATCCCCATCCCGTGCCGAAGAGAAGGCGATAGTGCTTCCATCAGGCGACCATGCCGGGGAATGATCTTTTATAATCCTGATGGTTCCGGTCGTCATGTCCCTGAATTGTGTTAAATTTTTTGCTGAGGCCTCCGCATCCTGTGTCCTGAAGGTGAAGGAATCCGCCTGTTTCAGAATTTTTTTTGCGTTCACTTCCATCACATAGATATCGCCTTCAGGGTCCTCGCGAAGGGATACAAATGCAAGGTATTTACCGTTAGGCGAGATTGCCGGGGAAAAATCTTTTGCCGGGTGTTCCGTGAGGCGGGACGTGGTTATACCGTCGAGGTTACGCAAATACAGATCGTAATTCCCGTTTTCGCGATCAGACGCGTAATACAAATTTTTCCCGTTCGAGGAAATATGTCCTTCCATTTCTATCGACTGTTCCACGGTCATGGGGACAACGCGCCCGGTCCCGTAGTCATACTCACGTTCGAGGATGTTTTTATAGTTAAAAGAGGGGGTAATCTGACTGCTCGCGCAGGAGATAAAAAAGAAAAGGCCACACAACAGGATCCATACACATTGTTTCATTATTTTTTCATCCACCTCCCGGCCTGGTCTTCTATCATGTCGTTTTTCTGGGCCGCTGCCTGCATTTCGGCCGCGTATTGCCTTCCGAATGCCGCAATTTCGTTTTCGTCCGGATCGCGTTTCAATGAAGACGCCAGCGACCGGGCAAACACGGTTTTTCTCGCTTCATTTTCGTTGGCAATCACCCGAAGCACTATCTCCCTGCTCATCGGATCATTCTCATACCGCGGCTGCCTGATATACGAAACATAACCGGTTGCCGACTCGCCGACGGCCGATTCGTTTTTATAGGACCGTATCTTCATCCGGTGGTACTCAAGGACCTTCAGCGCCTTGTACAATACAGGGTCGTCCGAGGGAGGGGCAGCGGACACGGCGGCTTTACCGCCCGAGGTCCTCACTGATGAAATCATCCATGCGTCTTTTTCAAGTTCCCTATATTCGCCGACAATCTGACGTTCAACGGCTGTTTTGTTTCCGGTGAACTGGATCTTCGGCGGGGTCACGCTGATGCAGCTGGGAAAAGAAGAACAGCGGATGAGTGAAACGATGACGGCTGAGGCCGTAATAAACAGCATGTATTTCATGGTTAATCTCCTGTTCGCCCGCGGCTGCCGCTTTTATCGCCTTCCGGGCGTTGTACGTCATTCCGGGGCTCAGGGGCCTTCTTCGCCGCTCATCGTCCCAAACAATGTCTGGATGATGTTTCGGACAGGGACCCTCTCAAATTCTATCATATTGTCCTTTATGCTGAGTATGGCGCTCAAGGGGCGGCGCGTGAGGGTAACGCGCGTATACACGTTCCCCTTGTCCAGGTTGAAATTGAAACCGGTAACCTTCATTGAGTTGTCGACCGTGTACTGGCCGATATCACCAAGTTTCGATTTGCCTTTTTCGCTTGAAAGCCCCCTCATGAGCCTGTTCGCAAATTTTTCACCGATCTTGTGTATGTTGACATACCCTTTCCAGTTGATGTTTCTGTTGTAGTCGATCCCCTTCCCTGAAAACTGGGCATTCATCGATATTTCTGCATCGCGCGGTTTTTTGGCAGCATCCGGTTTGTCAAGGACCGAAATATTGACATTCGTCAAATCCATGAGAACATTGAATTCGATAGTATCGCGGATAGCATCAAACCCCGGATGTTCAAGGTCGAGGTTCGCAAGGTTGACGAGGATATTCCGGCCGTACAAAGAGCCGTCGAGCACATATGCCTTTAGGTTCGATATAAGAAAAACATTATCCTTGAAAGATACTACACCGGTGAGTTCTTTAACAAACTCAATCGGAACATCGCGCGCCGGATGTTTAAAAATAAAATGATCCAGGGTTACATTCGGGGACTCAGTGAATGGTCCGTCGTTTCGCGCCCCCTTCTTCATTGCTTCTATCATGGATTCCCCGCTGTAGCGCGATTTGAAATTATAGTTATACGGGAAATTGAGGTTCAGGTTTGACAGTGAAAGTCTTTTCTTTTCGTTGTAGGCGTGAAATTTTTTGAATACGATGTTCCCCTCGATTTTTCCTGTTTTAAGGTCTCCCTGCAGACGTGTTTTAAATTCAAGGAGACCCTTGAGCTGCCAGGGACCGTATAAGACAGCGAGTTCCGGATAATTCATTGACAAGGCGAAAGAACAGTCAGAATCAGACATCGGTTTTTTCTGCAGTCCTATAAAACCATATGCCGCGGAGGTGAGCTTCCAGGCGCGGCTTTTAACTGAAAATGTATCAATATTAATTTTTTTTGCCGCGTCGTCATATAGGATTTTAAATCTTCCTTTTAAATCGGGAAGCCGATAGTCGGGTATGTTGACATCAAGTGAAAGCTCCGCTGTTTTTTTTTCGTTCCCCAGGGCGAACCTGAGCCCGGCTGCGGCATAAGCGGGCCTTTGTAAAATCATGCGGGACAACCGGGCCGTGTATTTTTCAGGGAGCATTTGGAGAAGGGGCCCTTTACTGAATATGAATTTTTTTGCCCCGATGAAACCGCGGAGAAACGGCTTGAGTACAAGAGTCCCTCCGAGTTCCAGGTCGACAGCAGTCTCTCCGGTAATAGGATTGAAAA
>JBFZEZ010000275.1:0-4298 GCA_041306585.1 Spirochaetota bacterium
GTTATCAGGCTCATTGGTATTAGTTACATGAGGTGCTGTTGTGGCGCAATGCATGAAAAAAAGCAGGGGTAGTATCATCAAGGGAATTAAAAACCTGTTGGTCATTACAATCCTCGTATAGTAATTGTATATGGATTTACATAACTGTCTTTAATGGATTCTACTATAATATACCCTTTTTTGTCTATCATTTCTGTGAGTGTTATAGAATTTTTAGCCTTAACGGTAACGGATTTAAGAAGAAACCCTAACTGGTCTGCAACAGAGACAGAGAGGGCTCCCCCACTGACCCCTGAGATAGTCAGCACTATGCTAGTCCGGCCATCAGTCTCAATGGAAAAATAATCTTTATCTGATTTCCTGGAAATAAATCCGACAATGGTATTCCCCTTTATTTTGTTGGCTTCTTCCCTGGTATCATTAGGCTCGATTTCATAACGGTCTAAAAATTCAATCGGGGTCACTGTCAGCTCATATTCGCCCCCACCGGCAGCCGCTGGATGCTTTGACCCTATGGAAATATAAAAATCACCCTCGATCTTTATATTGGGGTAGATCTGTTTGACCCCTCTTCCATAACTGTCGAGCTGGATGATTTTCTTCTGATCATTAGTGTACATATAGACGATGGGATCGAGGTCTTCAGGGGGCTGTACTTCAATCCGATAGAAGGCAAGGGTTGCCTTTGATGTATACTTAAAAAAATCGACATCCCCGGGCGTATTGACTCCCCCGGTGATAGCATTGTTGACAATGCGGCTGGCATCTTCAAACGTATTATTGTTTTCCATTTCAAGGGACGTATTATATTCTTTCAGGACAAGGCCCACGGTGTACGATTCATCGAAGTTTGAGCTGTATCCCCTGGAAGAGACCATAAGGTAATATTTCCCGTTATTTTTGATGCCGTAACCGGAAATCGATTCGCCGTCTCCCATGCCGCCTGCATCAGCTGCCAGGAGTTCTTTCTTGTCATCATCATAAAACGCGATAACAGCGTTAACGCCCTGTACCGTGGTCACGGTGGCGTCCATTATTATCGGTTTGTCGTCAGAGGCGTCTTTTACACTGAAAACGAACCAGTCGTCCTCCCGGTATTGATTTGTTTTATCATTATTCATTCTGTTATAAGATTGGGAATAATACCCGCTCACATCGTTCCCCGGAGTTATCTCCTGGGCGTTCTGCGGGGTATCATTCGGTTCGATTTCTTCATTATTAAGGGGGTCCCGCGTACTAATTAAAAGCCGATAAGGCACATCGATATTTGCATTCTTCCTGTCACGTTCGCCGTGACACACTGATACATAATAGACATCCGGTTTCGCAAAAAAGTTGATGATACGCTCACCGGCGGATTTACGATTATCATCCGCTATCTTAACAAGCTCCGGATCCCCTGATCCCTTCCATATTTTAAAAGCTACGTTGATTCCTTTCAATCCGGAAAGCCGGATATCAAAAATTTTATCAGAATCGACATTCAGACGAAAAAAATCAACATCATCGGAAGAATTAAAAAAACCTTCAATATTCTTATCCATTTCAGCCGGGTTCGCCGAGGATGGAGAATTATTCGGTTCCTGTTCACGGGAATTACGGGGGGTACATGTAAGCACCGCAGACATACTGACCAAGACAATTAATGCTGATATTTTTTCTATTTTACCCATGGATGCAACACCACTTCTTGATTTCTGAGATCCTGTATCATCCCTGAAAAATGATATAAAGTCAATTATATTTGTAAATACTCAGCATAATTTTTAATAACTAAGCATCATATACAAAAAGCCCCACATTTCCCCATGAGTGGAACGAGAGAGAATGTAAAAATGCATTTACCTCCACCAGAGGTGAAAAAATTCCAACATTTTTAATTGAATTATCAATTTCTTAATGACGTTCGTATAGCTAGTATTATAATGGTCAAACTACAAGATTATGCCTATTGGTAAAAAAATAGTTAAAGCAAACCATAATCTATAATAAAACAATACAAATTTATGAATAATGTGAATATACTAAAAAATATTATAATTGAAAAGCCTGCATACGGGGGCTCATGCATCGCACGGCACAATGGTAAAACAATTTTCATTGAATACGGCATCCCTGGTGAAATCGTAGATATTGAAATCATTGAACAAAAAAAAGATTATGATACAGGAATAATTATCCGCATCATACAGCGGTCTCCTCATAGAATTGACCCCCCCTGCAAAAATTTCAGCATATGCGGTGGATGCAGCTACCTGCATACATCTTACGATAATGAACTCGACATTAAAAAAAATATCCTTATAGATTCTCTTGAGCGCATTGCAGGACTGAAAGCTGCGACCCTGCCGGAAATCACCATGATCAAGGGGGACCGCTTTAATTACCGGAGTCATGCTTCAATAAAATACAAGGATGGAAAACCAGGTTTCTACCAGAAAGGGACCAACAATCTGACCCCATTTGGGGATGAAGGATGCATGCTTATCGCCGAATCACTCAATACCCTGCTAACCACCCTTACAGTACCCGAAAAAATCAAGGAAGTGCGAATCGCTGAGGATTATAAAAATGTCACGTCCACATCCCTGGACAAGGATTGCATTATTGAGGAAAAAGAACATGATCTCACATATCGGCGCAACATCCATTCATTTTTCCAGGGGAACCGCTATCTGCGCGGCCGAATGCTTAAAACAGTGCGAGACACTGCTGAACCCGGACGAAGGGAAAGAATAATCGATGCAGGGTGCGGAATCGGCTTTTTCACACTCTATCTGGCGAGGGATGCGGGACATTGCAACGGGTATGATATCGATGAAGATAGCATTGCTTGGGGGAAATCAAACGCACGTCTCAACAATATTTCCAATACGGATTTTTCCCTGCTCGATGCGGCAAAGCTTTTGCCGGGAAAACATGCGATCGATACCGTCGTCGTAGATCCCCCCCGTGCAGGTCTGTCCAAGAAAGCCCGTCAATCCATCATTGCAATCGGATCGCCGAAACTCGTTTATGTATCATGCAACCCTGCCACATTCTCCCGCGATGCCAAAGACATTATAAAAGCCGGGTTTCGTTTGGAAAAATTAACTTTAATTGATATGTTCCCCTGCACTCATCACATTGAAGTCATAGCCGGTTTCAAAAGAACAGTGGAAAGAAAAATATAGTTACTGTTTATTCCTGCGGAAAAGACCGGAGAACCAGGCCTGCATTCTTTTAACTGATTTCAAGATCCAGAGCATCACTTTTTCAAATCCTTCAGCAGTCAGATAACGCTCGATCTCCCTGAAACGTATGATCTCTTCGGGCGTAAAGTCCTTTCGTAAGAAATTCTCATCAACTTCGAAACGAATCTTATCCAACGGGGAGTTAGGGTTCATCATCCTGCATTCAATCTCATCCCATCCAAGTTCCCGCGCGGATTGAAGCCGCCTGAAGCCTGCAAGGAGTTCATAATCCTCGGTGATGGTTATCGGGTTAATAAGTCCATAATCCCGGAGTGAATCCTTCAGCTTGCAAAGGTCTCCTGATTCCTCACGAATTCGATCCTTGATTTTAATATCAGCAATCTTTACTTTCAAGACGCTTACCTCGTACTTATATTTAGCAAAAATGTATGTACCCATTTTTCATGGGTAATCATTGATTCAGCAACAATATGTCATCCCCGCGCAGGCGGGGATGACATGAAATGGATTGTTACCCCTTGAAAATGACCTCGTGCCCAAAAATTACGCATAGACTAAATATGTCCATATAAAAATAGGTTAATTAACCTTGCAACAAAATAAGCCCCCATCATTAAAAAAAAAGGCATCGATATTATTACTGTTAAAAATTCATACTGTTTGATGATCCCTTTCTCATAAACCTTTTTACCGAAGTAGTTCAAATGATAAAAAGCCGGGTCTTTTGATCTTTTATAAATATTCCTGAAAATAGCAATTTTAAGAGACAAAAGAAGAAGCATGATAAAGCCGGAAATCCCCCACAGGACCAGCATCATATCTATTGAACGGACAAGTTCCGGTTTTTTCAATACAAATATGCTGAGTATTATCCCCAGGAGGATATTTGTCAGGGCCGTTGCAAAGAAGGCATTAAACAGATTGCGGGATTTATACAACAGGAAAAAGACAAGTGCATATATATGAACAATGAATGAAGACAGCAACAGGAATAGTAGTAAAATTATGACCATATTGAAGTAATCTCCGCTATGGGATAAACAGTTTAAGTTTTGCTATAAAATAGGCCCCACATAAGAGAAAGAATGGAATGGTGATCATGAT
>JBFZEZ010000276.1:0-7743 GCA_041306585.1 Spirochaetota bacterium
CTTGCCGGGCTCGAATCTGTGGATATTTTTCTGGATGGATATAAAAAAAGTTATTTTCAGGATAAGGGTTTCCAGAATGTTGAGGGGTGCATAATCTCAATCAATCAAACAAACGGCTACATCGAGGCTATGGTTGGGGGGAGTGAGTTCACCAGTTCAAACCAGCTCAATCGTCCCATGCAGGCCTTACGGCAGCCCGGGTCATCAATTAAGCCGCTTCTTTATTCCGCTGCGATTGAAAGTAAAAAATTTACTCCTGCAACTACCGTGCTCGATTCACCAATTATTTATCTTGATAATGAGGGGGGAGACTGGCTCCCGGAAAACTATGAAGGAGAATATTATGGTTTTGTGCGTCTCCGGGAAGCCTTGATGAAATCAATCAATGTCGTTTCAGTGCGCATTGCCCAGGAGCTCGGCATAGAAACTGTAATGAAATATTATACAAAACTCCTGGGTTACGACTCATCAACTGCAAAGCGGCGTATTTCCAGGGACCTCTCTATTGCCCTTGGTTCAATAGATGTGAGCCCTTACGAGCTCACAAGGGCCTATGCTATCATTGCAAACGGCGGGAAAGACGTATTCCCTTTCAGCATACGATACATTAAGGATCGCTATGGGAAAATGCTTGAAAACCAGGAGGAGGAGATCCACAAGAAGATTAAAGACAGGACTGATGACGGTTCGATCCAGATAATTAAACCGGACACCTCCCAGATCATGATTAGTATGATGCAGAGCGTTATCGGCGGCGGCACCGGCGGTGCAGCTTCATGCGGGAGGCCTGCGGGAGGTAAGACCGGCACAACCAGCAATTGGAAGGATGCCTGGTTTCTTGGGTTCACGCCTCAGCTCACAACAGGAATATGGATAGGATATGACAAACTCGGTCTTTCACTGGGGGGTGGACAAACAGGCGGGGGGATCGCAGCCCCGCTTTTTGGAGAATATATGCGTGATGCAATGGCTCATGAACCGATACTTGATTTCCCGGTTTATGCCCCCGTGTCCGGGGCGGTCGTGTGCAAAAGGAGCGGTTTAATGCCTTCATCATACTGCAGAGATACTATTCAAGAGATATTCATTCCGGGTACTTTGCCCGATAAAACTTGTGATCTGTGTGAAAATTATAATTTTGATAATCAGATGGTAAAGAAAGGACCGCAGGAAAATATATCCGAGAAACAGAAAGCTTCAATTATCAATAACCTGAAGAAAGACAGCGGCAATTCGATCCTGGAGAATGTCGGGGATGACCTGCTCAACAAATGAAGCATTGCGGCAGCAGGAGTTTTTTCAGGGGCTTTATGCGGCGGTTTTCATAATCACCTGCATCGACGAAATACGGCTTAAGCCCCAGTGGTATGAATGAAAATACGGTTTCTGTCAGATACAATCCTCCCGGCTCCGTTGTTCTCGGTGGCCTGGCATTCGATATAATCATGAAATCGCGTTACCGCATTGTTAGAGGGTGGTCCCCCAGTTGATAATTGACCCATCAAATACCGGGCCGTCAATGCAGGCCCTTTTCATTCCATCCGTGGTTTCAATGGTGCACCCATAACAAATTCCGACACCGCACCCGAAGTAGTTTTCGACTGAAATTTCGACTGGTGTTTTTTTATCCATGGAATTGAGAACGACTAATTCCATCATTGGGGCCGGGCCGCAGGTATACATTATGTCATAATCTTCCTGAGATTGTATTGCGCGGGCAATATCCGGTACATTGCCTTTCTTCCCGATACTACCGTCATCGGTTGTCAGGATGAATTGATCGGATATGGTTTTGAATTCATCAGCAAGATAGACAAACTCTTTTGAACGCGCTCCGTAAATGCATGTAATATGATTATTCATTTTTCTGAGTTTTTTCGCAAGATAATAAAGGGGGGCATTCCCGACGCCGCCGCCGGCAAGGAGTATTTTTTTTTGCGTCATGAGTGTGAATCCATTTCCCAGCGGTCCGATGATATCGATAAAGCCAGGTTCAAGATTCGACAGGATTCTGGTCCCTTCACCGATGACCCTGATTACAACAGATGTTATTCCATTTTCATGATCGAAAATCGAGAATGGCCTTCGGAGCAGGGGCGAGGTCAGGTTTGATGTTTTTATATTGAGGAACTGCCCTGGTTTTACAGTGTGTGTTCCGGTGTTTATTTTCAGCAAAAAATGGTCTTGTGCTATTTGTCGGGGTTTTTCAATAAGGTGAGCCATGGATATCCTCTATAGTTTTATGGATTTTATAGGTATGTATGCTGGACCAGCCGGTTTAAGGATAGATTCATAGAGGATGACCTCTTTGAATGAGGATTGCCCGAACTCGGTTTCAGAATTTTTTTTTAAAAATTCAATGATGCTTTGAGGAACCCGGGCTTCTTTTTTAATGCGGGCAAGGGTCAGGTGCGGTGAAAACGCCCGTTCATCTTTTTTAAAACCAGAATCAGTGCAAAGATTTTCAATTGGCGCATGTATATCGGCAAGTTTTTGAGGGTTTGCCTGGATTCCGCACCATAGTACGTTTGGGCGGTTGATTGATGGGAAAGCGCCCAGTCTCCGGAGGTTATACTCTATTGGCCCTGTTGCAAATTTTATGTTATCAAAAAAATTTGACATTTGTTCCAGCCGGGAATCATCGATTTCGCCAATAAATTTTACGGTTATATGAAAATTTGTTCTGGGAACCGGCTTGAGGGTCCTGGGTTCTGCTGATAAAAGATCTAAGACAGGCCCTAAACCTGTAGAAGCGATGTCATCGATAGGAAGTGCAAAAAAGATGCGTCGAAGGGTTATCCCATTCATGAAATTATTCCGCGCCTTCAATAATTTTTGGGACTATAAAATGGCCATCTTCAAAGCGTGGAGCGATTGATTCAATGTCTTTTCTTTCAAGGGAGGTTTCTGTCTTGTCTTCCCTGAATACATTGCTGAGATCAATAATATGATCTGACGGGTTGATGCCGTCTGTTTTGATTTCGTTGATTTTTTCGACATATGCGAGAATATCTGATATTTGCCGTGAGAATTTCAACTCTTCTTCATGTGTTAATTTCAGGCGAGCCAGTTGTGCTGTTTTTATTAACTGTTTTTCATCGATTTTCATAATTAATATACCTATGTTGCCATATATTCAATTCCTTGGGGAATGAAATCAATAAATTTTTTTTAATTACTTGTAATATTTATTTTTTTTTTATTTTTACTCTTGTCAGGTAAAGGATAATCTAATATAGTACTGTGATCGTGTTATATTGGATTAAGTAACTTTACACTCCTCCCACCCGCCATTGCTTGTGCTTTGCCGGCCCTCTCCCCGCCTGCGGCCGGACGAGTTCTCGGGGAATGGCGTATGATGGGGCTAATAATTTTTGAAACGATTCCAACTGTTCATATCCGGATGGAATTGTCTATCGAGCGGAAGGGTGATCCATTGAGAAAACTTCGACTATCTTTTACGTTATTATTGATCACCATCCTCTTCGGGGTTGTCAGCTATCACTATATTGAAGGCATGGGCCTGTTCGATGCATTTTATATGACGATGATAACCATCAGCACCGTCGGTTTTGGAGAGGTAAAACCCCTGTCGACGTATGGCAGGATCATCACCATTATCATAATCAGCACTGGCATTACTATCGGGGCATATACCATCGGCAACCTTCTTCGCATGTTTATTGAAGGCGAGCTGATAAAAACATTTGGGAGAAGAAAGGTGGAACGACAGATATCCGGACTAAAAAATCATTTTATCATATGCGGCTATGGCCGGATCGGGAGTTTTATCTGCGAGGAACTCCTGCAGCACAAAAGGGATTTCGTAGTCATCGAGAGTGATGAACATGCCCTTGAAAAACTTGAAAAGAAGCAGATTCTATTTCTTAATGCCGATGCGAGCTCTGAGGAGTCATTGATGCGGGCAGGTATCATGCAGGCGCAGGCAATCGCGACTGCGCTTCGTTCGGATGCAGATAATGTTTTTGTATCTCTCACAGCCCGGGGCCTTCGCCCGGATATTTTTATTCTTGCGAGGGCTTCTGATGCAAGTAATGAGGGGAAGCTTCACAGGGCGGGGGCTACCAGGGTCGTATCCCCCTATCTGCTTGGTGGGAAGAGGATGGCTCATGTGCTTATCAGGCCGACGGTTGTTGATTTTATCGATATTGCGGTTATGGAAAACAACTTAGGACTCATAATGGAAGAATTCAGGATAACAGAGAATTCATATGTAGTCGGGAAAAATCTTATTGAGAGTAATCTCAGGAGGGATTTCGGAGTAATCATCGTTTTGATAAAAAAATTCAACGGTGAAATGATCTTTAATCCCCAGCCGCAAGTGATCCTCGAAGGGCATGACGTTCTCGTTGTGCTCGGAATGCATGAAGAGATGAAAAAAATGCTGGAGGTGTTTTAGCCCTTTCTTTTGGTTTTTTCTTTTTGGATTTTTGAAATATTTTTAATCAGGTTGTCAAGCTTGAACGGTTTTGGCATAAAAAGATCTATCACGTTTTTATAAGCATTGATGTCGCTGATCATCCAGCCTGACAGTAAAATGGTCGTGGTATTTTCGTCGATTTCTTTTAACCGCGCAGACAGTTCAATCCCCGTCATCCCCTGCAGGCCGTAATCAGAAATGACGATATCATAATGTTTCTTTTTAAATTCTGCAATTGCATCCGGGGCTTTTTCACAGATAAATACGCGGTTTCCCATTCCGTCAAAGACTTCAAAAAGGATTTCCTGCAGGGCTTTTTCATCCTCAACAATGATAATATCGAGATCACGCAGCCGATATTCAATGTTCTCGGGCTCAATATTTTTTTTGTTTATTATGGAACGTGCGGGAAAAAATGCCTTGATTGCGTATGAATCTGCGGATTCTTCCTCAATTATTTTAATATTGATTTTTTCAGCGACCTGACGGATGTCAATTCTTGAAAAAATGTTTACCATGTAGGCCAGGTTCGGGGAATGGGCATCGCCTTCCTTGTCGGTTGCAACGCCCAGGTATAGATCATTGTTTTCCTTCAGTTGGATATTAAGGGTGCCTTTTTTCTGAATAAATGCCGAGACCTTGAGTATGATTGAAATGATTATTTCCGTCAGGAGTCTGGTATTGGTCTGGATGTTGACGCTTGTGTAGTATTTACGATCTATTGTTATACTTCTGCGGTTTTCCTTGTCCTCGACCTTGAATTGCATCCGCGCGAATTCAATGGCGTCTTCAATCACTTCTACGAGGTCTTCAACCGTGTCATCCTTGTTTTCCCGTTGGTCGCCGATAAAATTTTGGACCCGCCGGATCTGTTCAACGATTTCATTCGATGATTGTTCTATGAGTTGGATTCCTTCAGTAACGGAATTTTTTTCGGTTATCTGGAGCAGGAGCTGGGTTTTACTGAGAATAATATTGATCGAATTGTTCAGTGAGTGCAGAAACCCCTTGGTGATATCGCCGAGAACCTGGAGACGGTTCATTATATTAATTTTTTCCTTGAGTTCCTTGATCAGCGTTATATCTTCCATGACAATTTCAATAAAAGTTATTTTATTACCCTCGATTATCGGATAAATGACAAGGTTGACGATTTTTTCTTCGTTGGAACGTGTCGAAATTTTTATCTCCCCGATGCGCTGAAATGATATCTCGCCGGATAAAATTGCAGAAATGGAATTGGTGACACGCTCCGCATCATATAAAAAAATTGATTTGAATGTGATAATTTTTTTTTCGATAATTTCGCTTGCAGTATAACCGAGCAGTGATTCAAGGGAATGGCTGCACTTGATGGTTTCAAGGTTGTCGTCGATGCGGAGTATGGGCATTGGTGAAAATTCAAAATGCTGGTTGTCATTATGAAAATTGTCGTCGGATATGAGTGAGAATGTAGACTGATCAAACGACATAAAACGATGGTCAACAACTTTTATAAGGGCAAGGATTGCAGTAACAGTATTTTCGTTGATCAATGGATAGGTATATATTTCGACAGGGAGATGAGTCCCCTCAGGAGTATTCACAACAGCAAAACACTGTTTATCCTGGCCTTGCAAAGCGCTTATATATGCCTGGGCAACCTGTTTGCGGTATTCGGGGAATAAAGGGTGCTCCCAGTCAAGCCTCAGGTCGTTTTTATTTGCTTTAAAAAAGTCATGAAAGGATTTGTTTCCGTAAATCAGTTCACCTTCTTTACTGAGGACGATTGCCGGATGTTTTAAAGATTCTACTATTGCGTAGTATGCGGAATTTTTGTCAATGTTGGGGGTTGCTGAATTTCCTTTGCTGCTTTTCATTATCTTTGGTCCATTGAATAGGCCCTTATTGATTAATGCAGGGTCCTTTCGTTAATAAAGACCTTTTCTCTTTTTTTAACGAAAACGTCAATTTGTTTTTTCGCGATAATTTCATTATTATGCCCGATAAAATCCAGAATGATTATATAATTTCCTGGTTTTATGTAGAATCTTCCCAATTGTAAATTTTCAGGGAGGGTGTGCCAGCACCTGAGGTCAGGTTTCATCTGTGAAAATAAAGCGAATCCGGTTCCCATCCCTGCGAGGAAACCGAAGACAGCAGCTAAATCGTTTTTTCCGCCTGCAGCTTTTGTTATTTCAGCTGCTGCAACACCGGCAGCTATTGAAGCCACTGCTTTTACTACGATTGAACCGGCCAGCTTTTGCTCAAGCCGTCCTGCATCGTCTTCAAGGGTTTTAATGGCAGTTTCAGAAATGTCGTTCATGATTATGGTGTTGATTGATGCTCCAGCGGCTGACAGTGCAATATGGTTTGTCGTGTTTGACCGTCGAGTGAATTTCGGGATGGGGTGTTCTGCAATTTCAAGGGTGCCAAGTACTGCGGCTGCTGTGACACCCATGGGGAGGCTTATCATGCTCAATGAAAGGCCTATTGCAGCGCTCATCCCCTTGGTTTCAAGGATATGCCCGCGGGATTCCTTGATTGCGCTTTGGCCGGATTCAAAAATTAAAACAATTTCTCCATCTTCATCTGAAAATTCCTGTTTTTTTCCGAATGCTTTTCCCCATTCTTCATAGTCATTCAGATAATTGAGTTTTTTGGAGAGGCGTAGAAGGTCGGTGCGCACAAGTTCGTTATTGGGATCAAGCTCAAATATTTTTTTATATTCGATATATGCGAACTCGATGTCGCTTGAACTGTTTGCCATATCGCCGGTAATTTCATAGGTGACCGCTGTGAGATATCGTGCCATAAGGTTTTCCTTATAGCCGGTAGATGTCCCTTCAGCTGCGAAGCGCGAATACTGATCGATAACGTTTTTAAATTCGACCCGGGCTGAATCATAATCCATGAGCATGAGAAAATTTATCCCAAGGTACATATGGACGAGAATGCGTTCAAAATCCTCGCCTTTGTAATTTGTTTCCCCTTCATTGGTCAGCAGGGACGCCACTTCCCTTCCGATGCTGGTTTTTTTTACATCGCCTATCCTGGCAGCTTCAAGGAGAATTTTATTGCTGCTTGCATAATCACGGGATGCATGAAGTATGTATCCGATCTCCATGAGGTAGAGGAGTTTATTTTTTCCTCCCTTTTTCAGCCGGGGGTAAAGCATTCTTGCGGCTTCAAGGAAACGTCCCTGTTTGAATTTTTGTTCAGGCCCCCCGATTATTTCACGGTAATCGGGGGAACAGGTTAGGAAAAAAATAATTAAAAATAAGAGAATGGGGGTGCGGGTCTTTTTTGTAATTGTATTGTTT
>JBFZEZ010000277.1:0-5215 GCA_041306585.1 Spirochaetota bacterium
TCCGCAGGATGTTCTGCATACCGCTGCTTTCAAGCTGGAACACCCCCTTGGTATCGGCACGCTGGAGCAACTGGAAGGTCTTGGAATCGTCGAGGGGGAGGAGGCTGATGTCGATATCAGCCCCACGGGTCTTTTTCACGAGCTTCAGGCACTTGTCTATGATAGTGAGGTTTTTCAGTCCCAGAAAATCCATTTTGACGAGACCCGCCTGTTCAAGGGTGTTTTTTTCGTACTGAGAGGTGATCCCCCCCTCCTTCGGGTCCTTGTAAAGCGGAACGTAGTCGGTGAGCGGCCCCTTCGATATTACAACGCCTGCGGCATGTTTGCCGGCTGAACGCACCAGCCCCTCGAGCTTGAGGGAGATATCGACGAGTTCCTTCCCCATCTCGCCGTCCTTTGATATCTGTTTAAATTCCTTCGATTTCGCAAGCGACTCGCCGAGCGTGTCCTCCTCTATGAGCTTACTGATTTCGTTTGCGCGCGCGAACGGGATGTCCATCACACGCGCAACGTCTTTAATGACCGCTTTCGCCTTCATTTTATTGAAGGTGATAATCTGGCTCACCTTGTCCTCGCCATACTTGTTCTTGACGTAGTCGATAACTTCCTCGCGACGGTCGGCGCAGAAGTCGAGGTCCATATCAGGCATCTCGTTCCGGTCGGGGTTGAGGAACCGTTCAAAGAGCAGATTATACCTGAGTGGGTCAAGCGCGGTGATCCCAAGACAGTAAGACACCATCGACCCGGCTGCAGATCCCCTTCCGGGGCCTACAGGGATCCCGACCTTGCGCGCATACTTGATAAAGTCCCAAACAATGAGGAAATAACCGGAAAATTTCATATTGGTAATAACCGTAATTTCATATTCAATCCGCTTCTTCACTTCCTCCGGGATGTTTTTCCCATAAATAGCAGCCGCACCCTCATATACAAGATGGCGCATATAGCTGTCGAGGTTGTATCCCTGCGGCACATCAAAATTAGGCAGGATCGGTTTTCCTAACTCTATCTCGAGGTCAATCATCTCAAAAATGCGGCGGGTATTATAAATAGCGTCCGGATAATCAGCAAAAAGGAGGGACATCTCTTCAGCTGTTTTGAAATAAAACTGGTCCGAACTGAAGCGCATCCGGTCCTTATCGTTCAGGGTCTTGCCTGTCTGGACGCAGAGCAGGATCTCGTGGGAATAGGCGTCTTCCTTGTTCAAATAATGGGCGTCGTTGGTGGCGATGAGCGGGATACTGAGCTCTTTCGATATCTTCACAATCTCCTTGTTTGCTGTTTCCTGCTCTGGTATGCCGTGATATTGCATCTCAAGGTAAAAATGATCACGTCCGAACAGCTCATTGAACCTCCCCGCAAGTTCACGCGCCTCCTTATGCTTCCCCCTGAGGATGAGCGACGGGATCTGCCCCCCGATGCAGGCGGATGAACAGATAAGCCCCTCGCTGTGCTTCTCGAGGACCTCCATATCGATCCGCGGTTTATAATAAAACCCTTCTATAAATCCGATCGACGACAATTTCATCAGGTTCTTGTACCCGGTCTCATTTTTTGCGAGGAGTATCAGGTGATACGCGTTTTCCTCATTATCGCTACGCGTTGACTCCTTTTTAAAACGGGAACCAGGGGCTATGTAAAATTCCTCCCCGATTATAGGCGCTATCCCCTTTTTTTTCGCCCTCTGGTAAAACTCTATGGCCCCAAACATGTTGCCATGATCGGTTATTGCCACTGCCGGCATCGAAAGTTCGACAGCCCGGTCTATAAGCTTATTTATCGTTATCGCCCCGTCAAGGATCGAGTAATCAGTATGATTATGTAAATGAATGAAATCCATGTTTTAGAGTTACCTTTTATAATATGAGATGCTGAAAGAATCAAAAAGTGGCAAAATCCGGGTTTAATTTCCTATGGGACATAAAATATCTCAACATTAATTTTAATTAATTTTCGTTATTTGATGCAAGGACAAAAAGACATTATCAAAGAGCAACATCATCCCTCCTCAGGTGAGAAACCCGGGGGAAATTTAGTCTCCCCCCTTTATTTTAATTGACGTATTAACATTAATGCATAAAATCAGTGATTATTCACTATTTTGAGGTTACCAATGATCGATACAAAACTGCTTGAAATCCTGGCCTGCCCCGCATGCAAGGGCGATGTCGAATACGATATGAAGAATGAAAAAATCATATGCACCGATTGCCAGAAGAAATATCCCGTAAAAGATGGGATACCCGTTATGCTTATTGAAGAGGCTGAATAATCAGCCAATAACGCAAGAATAAATAATATTACATAGCAACAATTTTTTTAAATTTTCAGGAGTCCCAATGATAAATTCAAAATCCCCTATTACAAAGTATATCGGTTACGGAATTATATCACTTTTTGTCGCAATCATCGTCATTTCCTTCGGCATGCCGGCAGTATTGCCTGAATTAACCCAGGACAGGAACACTATAGCTTCCATCAACGGCGAAAAAATCCATATAAACGATTTCAGGCGTTTCCGTGACTCCAGGGGCCGCGGTGAAACCGATGATAAAAATATCGACAAGCTGCTGAGTGAATACATCCAGGTACGTCTCATCCTTCAGAAAGCAAAGGAGATGAATTTTGAGGTCACCGACGACCGCGTAGCCAGGGACATTACGAATATACAATACTTTAAAAACCCCGAGACAGGTAAATTCAATCCTGAACTATTCAACCGATACCTTGAGAACACCTACCAGACGCTCGATAAATTCTATGGGTACCGCAAGAACGATTTTATCCAGCAGGACTTCATGCAGTATATCTATATGGGAGTGGCGGCCCCCGACTCGGAAAGCTCCGTTGATTTCAAATGCGACAAATCAAAAATCCAGATAAAATACGCATTCATTTCAGACAGTGATCTCAGAAATAAATTTGTGGATAAAATGATTGTTACCGATGAAGAGGTAACTGCAGAAATGAAGAAGAACAAAAAAGAGCTAAAAGACCCAAAAACAGATAAAGTTCGGATCCAGAAAAAGCTTGAAGACCGCAAGTTTAACAAGGCAAAATCGGCTATGATCACCGAAGTCAATAAAGTGGCCCTCCAGGGGGGGGCTTTCGACCAGGCTGCCTACATTATAGGCGGAAAAATAGCCATGTCAAACCAGTTTAAGATTGGAGGACCTGTCACTGAGGACGGGCAAAACGGCAAACCCCTCACAACTTTAAGCAATTCCAATATTTTCATAGAAAATTGCCTGGCATTGCCTCTAGGAACGAGCTCCCGTATCATAGAATCAGCGTCCGGATTATACGTTTTTACCCCGATTCTTAAAGAAATACCCCAGGTCGAACCGACAAAAGAAGATTTAAAATCATTTTCACAAATGAATAAATATCAAAGCTTTAATGGTATTACAAACAATATTATAACGAAATATTATGAGAAGTCAAAAATCGAAAAAAAATTAAAAAACAATTGATCAATCCCTTTAGTTATGATACTGTAGAATCTACGATAAAAATTAAACAGAAGGGGTCTTATTGAGCAGATGAATATTAATGCTGAATTTGTTAATCCATTCCTTGAAGCGGCAAGCGCCGTTTTTAAATCGATCCTGAATGTCGACCTTAGAAGGGGGAAGCTGGTTATTAAAGAAAACGCCATCCCTTCCCTTGATGTTGCAATTATTATCGGTATTACCGGGGCGGTTACTGGCGAGGTCGTTTACAGCATGGGTTTCAACATGGTCAATAAAATTGCTCAAATCCTGGCGCCTGGCCTTTCCGCTGAACATATAAAAGTTGAATACAAGGACATCGTCGGTGAGCTTGCCAACATGATCACCGGTAACGCAATGAACCTTTTTATAACATCAGGGAAAACCGTCGACATGACCACACCTACTGTGGTCGAAGGCAAGGATTTCACCCTTACCATGATCAAACAGACGACCCTTGGGATCAACCTTTACAGCCCCATGGGGCAGCTAGAAATGAACATCGCATTGAAGTAGGTGATCATTTTAAAACACCATTGCATTCCCAGCCGGTCAAAGCACTGACTTCGCAGTCCAGTTGCTTTCATTTATATTAAAATCCCCGAAAACGGACGGGGTTTCCTCCTGAAGAATTTTCAGCATCTCCAGGCATACCCGCCTGATTTCCCACTGGGCGGCAGGTTCAAGACGCAGTTTGAATATTGCGCGCAATTCCCTGAAATTCGCACTGAACACAATCTGGCTTTCAAGGGCGTTAGGAAGCACAAACCGGGCGTCCTCTTTTTTTATGCCGAGCCCCCTCAGGCGGGCATATGTTTCTTCGGCATTTTTGATAAAATCACGGTATACTGCAGCTGCGTCGGAATGCGCTGAAATTTCAGGGGGCATTATATAATTAAAGCCGGTTTCATCGACATACCGTTGGGATTGCTGGGAATAACTCGCGATCCTGTGCCTCACAAGCTGGTGGGTGAAGGCCCGGGAAGCCCCCAGGATTCTGAAAGAAGCGGAAGCGTGTTCAAGTATCGAATGGTGCCCGTTTTTGATGCTCCGGCGTATAAAATTTTTATCGCTATCACCCGTTATTCGGTCAAGGGAAAGATAACATGTCCGCCCCGCCTCCTCAATGAGTTTTTCCGCATTCGGTGTGATGGCGAGAAGTTTAACTTCAGGTCTATTCATTTCCATATATGCACCTCACAAAATTATTCCTAAAAACCCCAAGAAAGCAAGGGAGAGAAGTCCCATCGTGATAAACAATATTGGTAGCCCGCGCAGATACCCGGGCATGTCAGTCAATTCGAGGCGTTCCTGAATCCCCGTCATGATCACCAGGATAATCGTAAATCCGGCACCTCCTCCAAAGCCATACGCCAACGATGAAAGCATACCGTAATGCTGGCCGATAAACAACGCGTTGACAATCGCCAATGCCCCGCCAAGAACAACGCAATTCGCCATGAGTACGGGGAGAGAAAATCCAAGGGCCTGGTAAAGAGGAAAGGAGATTTTTTTTATAATTGCATTGATGCATACGGTAAAGATTACGATTACAATCATAAAACTCATGGTACTGAGATGGACCGTATTATTGAGTATGTGAAAATATTGAAATACTACATGTGTTGCGAATGATGCCAGGGTCATAATACATATAACAGCACAGCCCATGACCAGCGGGTAACTTATCTTTCCCACCCCTCCCCAGAAAGGGGATAATCCAA